>USHK01000211.1 GCA_900554375.1 uncultured Sutterella sp. | reverse complement strand
TTCCAATACCGAGAAAGTTTAGCCAATACTCTCATTCTCGGGTTTTCTGTCACTTTCTTCTCACTCATCCTCGGAAGTCTTCTCGCGTTGATTGTGTCTCGCCTTGACTTCAAGATGGCTTCCCTGGTCAGCATTCTTCCATTAATCACCCTAGTTGTTCCGGATGTTGTTGTCGCGGCTGCATGGATTCTTCTTCTTGGAAAGCAGGGTATCTTCACCGGTTGGCTTTCTTTAATCGGAATTCAGGTTCCCTCGTTATATTCTTGGTGGGGCATGATTTTTGTCATGACACTGAATTCCTACGTCTATGCTTTTGTGATCATGCTAGGCGCCTTTAAATTAATGGACCGATCTCTTGAAGAGGCAGCACTTGGCCTCGGTCGGCCGTTTCTTAGAGTGCTTTCAGGCGTCACAATGCCGCTAATGCTGCCGTCTTTGTTGTCCGCAATGCTCATCGTATTTACGCACGTCATTGGCAGTTTCGGCATTCCTGCCATCTTAGGAGCTAAAACACCTGTCCTTGCGGTCAAAGCCTATAACGAGTTTGTCTCAGAAATGGGCGGCAGTCCCCAAATGCAAACGACAATGGCTTCCATTCTGATTGCGTTAGGACTCACGGTTCTTATTGCACAAAAAATCTGGGTAGAAAAGAAACAAGTTCAAATGGAATCCGGAAGAACTCCGGCAAAGGTTAAATTAAGCGGCCTCAATCGTTTCTGCGCCGATATTACGGTTGGCACCGTCCTTCTTTTGTCGCTTCTTCCGGCGATCGTAGTTGTCATCACTGCTTTTACGCCTTCTATTGGACCGGTTCTTCGGTACGGCGCTTTCACGCTAAAGAACATTCAATACGCTTTACTACGAGCGCCCGAACCGCTGTACAACTCTTTATTCCTAGCTTCAGTAGCAACGGCCGCAGGCGTAGTTTTCTCCATAGTTTGTGCCTATCTAATCGTTAAAAGAAAATGCTGGCTTACAAGCGCCCTCGACGTGATCGTTATGCTGCCGCTGACCATCGCCGGCACCGTGCTGGGTATTGCTTTGATTAACACTTTCAACGCCGGACCCGTCGTTTTAACGGGAACCTGGATCATCATGTCGCTGGCTTACTTCCTTCGAAGAACCCCGCTTAGCGTCAGGGCTGCCATCGGACCTTTGCATAATCTAAAAGATTCTGTCGAGGAAGCTTCAATCAGTTTAGGCGTCCCCTCTCTCAAGACATTTTTTAAAGTTGTTCTTCCCGTGATGCGCCCTTCGGTTACATCAGCTGCTGTACTGATGTGGGTGACGAGTTTGTCGGAGCTGTCCGCAACTATCGTTCTTTATTACGGCGGGATGAGTACGATGCCGATTGAAATCTTTCAGCAAGTTGACAGCGGCCGCTTAGCCATTGCAAGTGCCTATAGCCTCTTGCTTCTTGTCTGTATTTTCTTTCCGCTCTTGATCGCTCAAAAAGTGTTTAAAGTTAAGCTTGATTAGTGAAAACGATCTTCAAGACGGATGGTGTTTGCTTTCGACAGAGAGCTTTACACAGAACGCGAGAGAGTTTCTAAACTCTCCCGCTTCTTTCTGTTTAACGCTTATTTCTTAATTTTGACGACATCAAAACCGGTAAGCTGCTTCTTTCCGACTTTCGTCCACAGATAAAGCTCTGTATCCACATCAGGAACTGTATAAGCTACGGCCGTCTTAATGGGAAATGTAAATACTGCGTCTTTTAATCCATCCTTGTTCACATCTAAGAATTCAACTTTAAGAGGCTTCGGCATTTCTCGATTCACTTCCAGATCAGCGTTGGAGAACGGAGACCCAAAGCGTGTTGCTTCCTTATCAACCCTTGTCATGTGTACTTGCGGAGTCGAAAGCGCCGTGACAGTAAATGTACCGTCAGAACTTTGACTCAGCTCCCTGCTGTTGATGATAATCGGAAGGTGATGAAGCTCGTGGAGTTCTTGTTCCGTAGCATGGAGAACATTGTGGAAGGAATAATTATTGAATTCATGCAGGAATGCTTTAGCCTTACTCGGATCTACGCGATAAAGCATTCGAGCTTCCTTATCTGCCTTCTGAACTTCAGCCGCAGCCTGTTTTTCAAAGGTCCTCTTATTTTTAGCAAAAATCGGATAGTCCTGATGCTGCCAGTCTAAGAAGTTTTGCATAGCTAAGAAGGTATAGAGCGGACGGTCAGCTCTGTATGACAATTGTTCCGGAGTTGCGTGGAACTGCGCCGCAGTTGCTGTTTTCGGATCCATGAAATTCTGACCGATAGCCGCGCCGGCAAGCGGGTACTGCGGATAAGAGAATTGCTGAGAGGGTCTGCCGTTTGTTCTCCATGCAAGGGTAAACAAGGGATTCGGACGCAGGACGTAAACGACGCTGTCGTAAGTGCCAATATTACAGATATCGTTCATCCCTTGGTGATACCAGCCGGAGTCCCTGACTTCATGCTTGCTGTGGCCGCTGATCATTTGACGAACCTGCTCAGCTGAAACTTTATTCTTCAGTTTCATAGACATCGGGAATGCGTGCTCGTCTTTATAGTCTTTGCCCGTAATGTAATTAAGAAGGACGCGAACACGTTCTTTGGTCCAATCTGCAGATGTCCTTTCGTCAAGCTGATAGGCTTTTCTCAGGTTAAAGTCAGAGAAATTCTTCGGATCTTTCGGTTGATACGTGCCCTTCTTTATAGCGTTTTCAATCAAATCCGGAGACGCGATCACATTGGCCGTGTCTTTCAAATCTATATTCGTGATATTGATCGCATTGGCCAGGAACGCAATTTCGTCATCCTGAACCTTACGGGCGACGTAACGGCTGCCGCGCAAAAGGACGAGCTGCCAAGCTTCTTTAGCGTCTGCAATCGTATAGGTGCGGCCTTCCTGAAAATATCCGTATTTCTTTACGAGATCGATCGCGAGGTTCACTCCGTCTCTAGCGGAAACTGCTCGTTCAGCGATTAAACGGCGAATCCCGTATCCGATTCCGCCTTCGTTAATCTTTTCGCCCTTTTCAATCGTTTGGTTGCAGTTGTTAGAGACAACCACGACACCCTTCTCATTCACAAAGCCATCGGAGAATGAATAGCCCGTAGGCGCCAAAGTCTGCGACCACCAAAATCCCAATGTCTTTTTGACTTGAGGAATCTTGGCTGCAGCCGGTTCAAATTCGATGAGTTCTCCGTCTTCATGCACTGCAGGATCAACCCAGTACTGACTTGTAATAATGCGCATTTCATTGTCTTCGTTGTGACCAACGAGGATTTCTCCGGTGGCAGAAACGTCCTTTCCGACAATTACGGTAAAACAGGCATTAGAAGGAAGCGCAAAAGCAGCAAGTGAGATGCCGACCAGTGCGGATAGAGCGGTTAATCTTAAGTTCATACCGATCTCCTAGAGGACTGTCTCTTATACACATCTCCGAGCCCACGAGACGCTCATGAATCTCGTA
>USHK01000210.1 GCA_900554375.1 uncultured Sutterella sp. | reverse complement strand
ACGAGATTCATGAGCGTCTCGTGGGCTCGGAGATGTGTATAAGAGACAGCGAAAGCACTTTCTACGAAAGGCAGAAGGGCAATTTCGGTCGGCATGCCGCGTGCGGTGACTTCTTCGATGATGTGATAAAGATACTTCTGAGATCGGTTGGCCATGCGCTGCAAGTAATCCGGACGTTTGGAGTACTTGGCGAGGTTTTCATCCACGACAGAATTCTCCATATTCGGGATCTTGAAGCCGTCTCGTACGCGTGTCCAAACGGTATAGATTTCGTCGTCATCGGCGCCGGGCGTCACGATTTCTTCAATTTCACCTGCAGGTTCGACAGCGTAAGAGGACAACGGAAGCGCTAAAACCAAAGACAAAGCCAACGTACGGAGAGAGGTTTTCAAAAACATCGGAGTGGTGCTCAGAAGTCAGGATAAAGATACAATTATTAGGCAATTTAAAGGAAATTCATTCCGGATCGATGAGATTGTGTTTCAAATGTCATCATCCGCAATGTCAGTCATTTATGGCCGAAACAATAACACTCGAAAAATTTTACTCTTCATCGCTGGGCCAATATGCCCTCAGGTGGGAGCAGAACCAATACGACAAATTGGTATCCGATTGTTTCGGATATAACGCGGTGCAGCTTGGGGCGACCGGAATCGATTTTTTAAAGAACAATCGGATCGGACTTAAGGTGGCTGCGGAACCGACTCTGCGGCCTTTGACACAGCTCTTGGAAACCGATGACAGGGTGCCCCTGCAAATGCTGTTTGAGGCAATGCCTTTTGAGAGCGAGAGCATAGATTTAGTCGTCATGCCTCATGCATTGGAGGTCTCTGAGGATCCTCATGCTTTGTTGAGAGAGGTTTACCGAATATTGATTCCCGGCGGAAGGGTTATTCTGACAGGCTTTAATTTAATGAGCTTATGGGGGCTGCGTTTTAAAATGCAGCGCTTCGGTGCGAAGACTTTCCTTCCCGGCAAACAATTTATGTCGGTTTTCCAGATTCGAGACTGGCTCCACCTGCTCTCATTCCATGTGGACAGAGGGGCTTTCGGATGCTACGGTCTCACGTTTTCCTCCGCTCAGAGGAAAGAAGACTCCTGGATTGAGAAAGCCGGCGATCGCTGGTGGCCGCAGTGCGGAGCGATTTTTGCGATCAGCGCTACTAAAGAAGTGCCGGGTTGTAAACTTGTCGGACGCGCCGTGAACAAGAAGTTTTTCTTTTTGGGACGGCGGCCTGCTCCCAAGAGCGAGTGAGCATAACACCGATACAACGTGATCATAGAGATGAAAGAAGTAGAAATTTGGACGGACGGCGCGAGCAAAGGCAACCCCGGTCCCGGCGGTTGGGGCGCATGGATGAAATATAAAGGCCATGTTCTTGAGCTTTGCGGCGGAGCCTTGAGTACAACCAATAACCAAATGGAATTGACGGCTCCGACCGAAGCTTTATGCCGCCTAAAAGAGCCTTGCAGAGTTACTCTTCATACCGATAGTAAGTACGTCCAACAAGGAATGACAGCGTGGATCTACGGCTGGATAAAAAAAGGCTGGAAGACCGCTGACGGCTCTCCTGTAAAAAATGCCGAGCTTTGGAAAAAACTGTACGAAGCAGCAAAGCCGCACGAAATTAATTGGGTTTGGGTGAAAGGCCACGATGGAATCGAAGGTAATGAACGCGCAGACTTCCTTGCAAATCTAGGGGTTGAGAAGACTCTCGAGCAGAGCAAGAAAAAGAATTAAAAAATCGTGTAGAATCTCGCTTCATTGGAAAGCACGGTTAGCTCAGGGGTAGAGCACTGCCTTCACACGGCAGGGGTCACTGGTTCGAAACCAGTATCGTGCACCAACCATAATTCCAGCCCGAAGTCAATAAGCCTCGGGCTTTTGTTTATCTGCCCCAATCGTAAATAATTAGCGTTCTAAATAAAAAGTTAGTGACCAACTCTGCGATCAAAAGCTTAAGTTAGGATTTTTTACAGACTTAGGCAAAATTCAAAATGAAACCGGCCACTACCTTGCTCTGTGTTGTTGTGTCGACTGCAACCAGGCCCAGGCGCTAGGACACAAAATCATGAATCCGGCTTAAGTGAAAACGAGTGAAGAGCGCCGAAAGTTTAAAGTTTGCTAGGGAAAACAATAAGATATTTCATTGGAATTAATGTTCTCTTTCTGCGAACTAATTAAAATCATTTCCACATTATGAGAGCCTTTATCACAATTGATGAGACTCTCTTTTATTAAATATTACTTCCCAAGGTATCAACTATGGATTGGCTCGTTTCTTTGTGGAGCGACTCAAATTCGGTCGGGCATATTCTTTTGGTATATGCGATCGTCATTACGGTCGGCTTATTGCTCGGACGAATCAAAATTTTTGGAATTTCGCTTGGCGTCACCTTTGTGCTTTTTGCCGGCTTAGCTGCCGGCTATTTCGGCTTCTCCGTCAATACGACGGTTCTGCATTTTTTGCGTGATTTCGGCCTGATTCTCTTTGTCTTCTTTATAGGCCTGCAAGTCGGTCCTTCATTCTTTTCATCTTTCCGAAGCGGCGGCGTGCAGTTGAATCTACTCACGCTTTTAGCTGTGTTTTTGAGCTTGGCTGTGACTGTCGGTTTGTATTTTGCTTTTTCCGATACGGTTTCCTTGCCTCAGATGCTTGGTGTTTACTTTGGTGCAGTGACAAACACTCCGGGCCTCGGTGCTACCCAGGAAGCATTGAATATGCTGAACTACAAGGGCGAAGATATTGCCGTCGCTTATGCCTGTGCATATCCGCTTGCTGTAGTGGCCATCATCGCAACCTCCATTTTCCTGCGTTTCATTTTCCGCATTGATCTCAAAGAAGAAGATCGTATGTGGGAAGAGGCGGAAAAAGAAAACAATGAAGCTCCGATCTTTTTCCATGTCAAAGTTACGAACGCAGCTTTAGAGGGCAAACAGCTGGAACAGCTCCGCAACTTTATCGGCCGCCCGTTCATCTGCTCTCGACTGCTGCATGACGGAACAATCATCAGCCCCCATGCCAAAGATACGGTCCACGTAGGGGACGTAATGCGTATTGTTGCTTCTGCAGAAAACAAAGACGCCATCACGGTTTTCTGCGGTGCTGAAGACAAAGATATCGACTTGGCAACGGAAAGCTCTCCGATTACGACGCGCAATATCCGAGTAACCCGAAGCGCCATGAACGGTCTTACTGTCCATGATCTTCACCTGAGCCGCTACGACGGCGTGAACATTACACGCATCTTCCGTGCCGGTATGACGTTATTCCCGTACCAGCATCTTCGTTTCCAAATCGGCGACGTGGTTTACTGTGTCGGGCCGGAACGCTCCATTCGCCGTTTGGCCGACAAACTTGGCAATCAAGAGAAAAAACTTGATCATCCGAACTTGATTTCCATTTTCCTTGGGATCGCCGTAGGTATTCTTTTCGGCAGCCTCCCGCTGTCTCTTATACACATCTCCGAGCCCACGAG
>USHK01000209.1 GCA_900554375.1 uncultured Sutterella sp. | reverse complement strand
TTCATCAATCGGTCAAGTTTTTCCTGAGGCGACTGTAATACTTCGTCAGGAGGATTATTTTGTGTCGAGGTTGTAACCAGTTCACCGAAAAAATTGATCGTCTTCCAATTAGGAAGACCGCCTTCGTCTAATTCCAGCTGCAAAAAATTCAGCAAATAACCGTCCTTCTGTGCTTCAGCAACGATTTTCTTGGTTTTCGTTGTAACGCCACAAGACCAAATATCGTTAATAAACATAATGCAACCTGACAGCTCAAAAGGACTAAAAAACGGAATACTTCCATTCTAACCAAGGTTGCTTTACGCCTGCTTACATTTTTCGACACCTTTGCGGGTGATCACTAACCTTGGTTTCTTCACCACCTATGTTCACTGTGGGCTATAAACGCTCTCAGCCTCCGATCGGAGGCTGAGAAAAAGATTAACTTACTGAAAACAAAAAGAAAATCACAAATCTATTTTTATTATCTGCTTTCTGCTATGGAATCAAGTTCTTTCATATCTTTATCGACCATCGCAGAAACCGAGCTGTCGGACCAGACGTTAAGACTGGTTTCAATCATATCTACCACGGCGTAGAAAGGCAGAATCACACCCATCAGAAGGATGGGAACATTCATGCTGGCCAGCAAGCTTGCAGATAAGAAGAAGCACCCCATGGGCACGCCGGCGTTTCCGATAGCTGCCAGAGTCGCAATAAAGATCCAGGCAACAATGACACCCAGATGGATATCGAGACCGGCATTTTGCATCAGGTAGACGACGGTTAAGAAAATGAAGGCCGCGCAGCCATTCATGTTGATTGTTGTGCACATCGGAAGGACGAACTGCGCAACCTGCGGTTTTTCTCCGAGATTCTGCTGCGCACATCTCATTGTGACCGGCAGTGTTGCAGCTGAGGACTTAGAAAAGAAGGCCAGAGCAAGAGCCGGCAGCATTCCCTTTGCAACTTTAATGGGATTGAATCCCTTAAACATCAGGAAAGCAGGAATCACGATGAACATCTGGATTAAGTTCGCGGCAATCACCAATGCGAAGTAAGTTCCTAAGCCGCCTAAGCTGACGCCATGGCTGACTTCCTGAGCCAGTGAAGCGACGAAAGCAAAGATACCGACCGGCAAAACGAAAATAAGCCAATTGACAAGCGTAAAGAGAACATCCTGAGACGCTTTAAAGAATGTGATCATGAGATCCTGATTCTTAGATCCTCTCGGCATCTTTGCGATCGCAATACCGACTGCTGCAGCGATGAGAAGCACAGAAAGAACATTCGCGGTCTGGAACGGCGTAATGAAATTGTCGGGGACAATGCTTTCCACGTAATCCAAATAAGAATGGCTTCCTAATTTATTAGAGATATCAGGAGCCGTTCCGGGGACGGCCACGTTCGCCGGTGTAAAAAGCAGGTATAAAGAAGCGGCCACGCAAGCAGCGAGAATCGTTGTCGAAAGCGTATAAAAAATCGTGTGTCTGAAAATCTTTGCCGATTCATTGTTCTGAGACAAAGTCGACAATGAAGAAATAATGGAGACGCAAATAATTGGAATACTTAAGAATTTGAACAATCTAATGAAAACGGTACTGATGAACTGCACAACGATCATCAAATAATGGTTTTCCCAGATTCCGGCCAGAATGCCGAGGGCTATTGCCAAGAAATAGGCAATAACCACGCCAACGAAGCCTTTTTGCATTCCTGCTGCTAAGATTTTTTTATCCACGATGAATCCTTATGTATGTTTTTGTAACAGGATATACCAGACTTAAAACAAAAATTCCCGCTGCGGTTCTTAATTTCCGAAAGCGGGAACTTTAGTTTTGGAGAAGGCTTCAGATTATTTCAACCAAGGAGCTTTTTCTTCAAGGATGATTGCGTCTCCGGCAGTAAATTCCTGCAGACTTTCGCTCTTCGTCTGAATGCAGATGAATTTAATGCCTTCGTCGTCAGAAGCATGAATGGCTCGATGGCCGTTTGGACGAATGACAAACCAATCGCCGGCTTTGATATCAACAACTTTACCATCAATGTAGAGCTGACCCTTGCCGTCCAAAACACCGTAGACTTCTTCATTCTGCTTATGAGCATGAACGAAAGGAACTGCGGCTTTAGCCGGAAGTTCATTAATAGAAATTTCGCATCCGGTCAGACCGAGCAAGTTGTGCAGTTCGACTCGCGGTGCGTCCTTTATTTCAACCATCTTAAAATTTTCCATCTCAAACTCCTTAATTAAAATTTAGTTCGTGACCGAACTATTTGGTTAAAAATCAAAGATTCCTCAAAAATTTGAAGTGAGCTTCCTCATGACTTTTTCGGCAATTCCTAATTCTTCCGGTTCCACGGCTAAAAGAATCCTCTCTGAAAGGTCTTCAGAAATTTTTCTGAAAACTGCTTCAAATGCAACACCCTTTTCGGTGAGTGAAACCTTAACGCCTCTTGCGTCCGCGGGATCCGTTTTTTTGCAAACATAGCCGAGCTTAACGAGCCTATCTACAAGTTCCGAAACGGTAGACTTAGAACGGCGGGTACGTCCGGCAATTTCCTTTGCACTCAGCTCCCCGGCTTCGAACAGCGCATGAAAAATATCTCCGTGCGCCATTTTCAGCTCAGAATAACCATACTTCTTCAGTTCGTCCTGAATAAAGCCTCCGGCCTTCTCGTTAAGAAGCGAGGAAAGATAAACAATCTCAAAGTTTTCCATGGACGAGATTATAGTTCGGCGACGAACTAATTTGCAAGGGATGAGTTAAATATTTTTAAAAACGGACTTCGCATTTTATTAACTCGAAATAAGAGAAAATTATTTTCAATAAACAATGAGTAAGATATACTCATTTTGAGGGGTTTAATGTATTAGATAAAAGGGAGGGAGTGGCGGCTCCAGCAGGAATCGAACCTGCACTTCAGTCTTAGGAGGACCACGTTGTATCCATTCAACTATGGAGCCGACGCACTGGATTTTAATCGAAATTAAGAGGTTATGTCATCAAAGGAAGAAAACACACGATACTCCCAACTGCACTCAGCTTCGTTCCGAGCAGAAAACATCTGAAATCTTTAAAATTTTTCCGGTACCGTTAAAGTCATACCCCTCGAGCTGAGCCTGATGTTCAGACCAATCATAGTTTCGGAGAAATTGGAGAAACTTCTTCGCTTTTTGTGTCTCTAAAAATGATTGATCAGCAGCTAGGTAATAAACCTCTTTTGCCAGCGGTATGAAGTCCAGACCGTTTTCTTTAGCAACATTGGCAGTGCACAGACCAACATCGACTTTGCCTGCCGCGATCTGAACCGCTGTAAAAAACTGAGTGTCCGAAATGTCGTTATACCCTTCGATTTCTTCCGGCTTTACAGCCAGTACGTCTAACATTTGATCAAAAAGGATCCGTGTGCCCGTACCCACTCTGCGGTTTATAAACTTTGCCTTATGGGAAGCGATATCTAATCTGTCTCTTATACACATCTGCCGCTGCCGACGACTCCCTACGTGTAGATCT
>USHK01000208.1 GCA_900554375.1 uncultured Sutterella sp. | reverse complement strand
CAAGCTTGGGTCAATAAGGTAGCAAGCCTCTTTCCGTGTAAAACGTTCCGAGGTATTCGGGTCTGGCAGGGCAAGATTGATCCCAAAATCTTAGCAGCTATGGCTAAGATGCCGGGCGCTAAACCGATGACGCCGGAGCGTAAGGCTAAATTGGACGGGGCCGCAAAACACCCCACGTCCGAGGATCAAGCTCAGGCCGGAGCTTGGGCCTTAGAGCTTCTTAAAAACTTCCGCAATGATAAATAAACATGGAAATTAAAGAGATTTACAGCCTGATCGGGTGCGCCGGCATCGCTTTAGTGGTAATCGGCATCTTTGCCTTATACATTACCGTATGGAACTTTCTTTATCTCAGAGGGGTCCTTTCTAAGTTTAAAAAGCATTTTCGCGGAATGGACAAAGTGACGCCGGAACGGATTCGCCGATATTTCGGGGAAAGCACGAATCCGTTGGAATGCATTGTACGAGACATTGTTATGACGCACGGCGCGCACTCCGACGACATTCGTGCAGAAGTAGCTTACTTGTTCCACAAGCACTTCAAACCTGTGAACAATGCATTGACCTGGCTCAAGTTAATCTCAGCTGTTTCTCCGCTGTTGGGTCTTTTAGGTACGGTCATTGGCATGGTGACAGTTTTCCGCACGATCTCCGAGAACATTTCTCCCGATCCGACAATGCTCGCGGGCGGTATTTGGACAGCTCTGATCACTACGGTTATGGGACTCGTTGTCGCGATTCCGGCATTGATGGCGTATTACTACCTGATGCTGAAAGTTAAAGAGCTGCGCATTGAGGCAGTCGAATATAGCTATCGAGCTTTAAATATTCGACGTGAACCTTGCCGTTGTGCTCAGAACTTAGAGACTGTTGAACAACAAGCCGCCTGAAAAAGAGGAAGTTATGTTTGACGAACTCGAAGAAGAGCCTCGGGTGGATTTGACGCCGCTCATCGACGTAATTTTTATGCTGGTCATATTTTTTGTAATGACCATGACCTTCAGCAAACCCGTGCTGGACGTCGTTTTGCCTGCGGCCCAAAACTCCGAGGTCAAGAAAAAGTCTGCCGAACTCGTCATCAGCGTGAGGTCTGACGGAAAGTATTTCTTTAACGATCAGGAAATTCCTAAAGAAGAACTTTCCCGTTTCTTGTCCGAACATCCGGAAGGCACGCTCAACCTGATGGTAGATGAGAAGGCTCCGTTCGAAGCTTTTGTTTATTTGGCTGACTTGGCGAAAGTCAATAGAGAAGGCCGTTTTGTAATCAGTACTAAAGCAGCTGCCCAGCAGAATTGAGATGTTAAGCCCTTCACGCAAAGACAATGAATTACTTAAAGCCAAGCGGCTTTCCAAAGCTGCTTTGGCTGCCTTTGCCTGTGCGTTCGCTTGGGCAGGCTGTACCATAAAGACAGATGCTCCGCTGCCCGCTCAGCAGCCGCGGACTATTGAACTGAGTTTTGCTCAGATTCAGGAAATCCAACCGGAAGAAACGCCGGAAGTCCTTCCGGAATCCCTGCCACAGCCGATCATCGAAGAACCTAAAGAACTTCTCACAGATGAATCGGAATTTAAAGTTGAACCTAAAAAGGTTGTAGAAGAAAAGCTTCCTGAATCTGAAGCAGAACCGGTGCTTCCGCCTCCGGTTCCTGTTGAGCAGCCCAAACCTAAGAAGGCTGACCCTCAGAAACCAAGGGTTGTGGAGAAGCCGGTTAAGAAACCAAAACTGCCCAAGGCAGAAAAGAAGGAAACTGTGTCTCAACAATCGAGCGAATCTGCTGAAGCAACGGCAGCTTCTGTCGCAAATGCCGCTGCGGAACAAACAGCTAAAAAGAAAAGCATTACTGCGATGCTGGTGAGCTTGGTTGAAAAACATAAACGCTATCCGAAAGCAGCGAGAAGAGCCGGTATGGAAGGCGTTGTATTAGTGGAATTCACGGTCGACGCAAGCGGCAAAGTCACAGGAGCCTCAGTCATAAAGAAATCAGGTAAGGCGCCTTTGGATTCCGCTTCTCAAGATCTGAGTAATCGAATCATCGGGACGGCGTTTAATGTTCCGAATTCGGGGATGAAGATTCAGGTGCCGATCAGATATAGTCTGGATTAGTTAATCAAGGCACTTCGAAAGAGGTGCCTTTTCTGAATCCAGCTCCGAGAGCCAACTGAGTTAGTCCTCTTTGTTCTATCTATGGAAAAGGCTCCTTGAACTTCCACTGATCAACGAAACTTTCCTAAGTTTAACGATCCGTACATCCCATGCGGCTAGCAGGCTGTGTATTTCTAAGGCAAAGAAGACGTAAAAGTGATTAGAGGGAATTTCTCGTCTGAGGCTTAGCAGAACACTCAAATAATTAACCAAAGAGAAATGTCTCCTCCGACATAGATTTTTGCACGTGGGGCTGAAATTAAAAGCGAGGAGGAAAAAGAATTGGCGGAAAGGGTGGGATTCGAACCCACGGATGAGGATCGCTCATCGCCGGTTTTCAAGACCGGAGCATTCAACCGCTCTGCCACCTTTCCGTTGAAGGTTGCGATTATACGCATTTTCCTAAAACTGGCAAATTATAGAACTTAAATTTTTGACTGGAATTCGGGTGATAGTGGTGTGTGGAAAAACCTCCCGAGAGGATGGAAATGTTTAGATTCATAAGACTGACTCAGACCGTGCCCTTTGTTGTTTCTGATTCCATTTCTTGGCCCTCTTACGACTTGCTCACGCAATTCTTTACTGGTCGACATAAATCTTGGTATGCAGCGTTCAGGGCGAGGATTTGAAAAGAGTCTCCTAGGCTCTACGTATTGATTTGGTAAAATGTTTAGAGAAGTTTGGAGGGGTTGTTTTGGATAAAAATCTTAAAACAGTAGTCGGAAAAAACAACCAGACCGATATGGATTTTGTTGAAAAATATTTGGAGCCTTTTTTTCTTAGTTTAGGGGAAGATCCAGAATTTTTTGAAAATATCAAAAAAGAGCATTTTGCGCACGGAGCAAGCGTTTCGTATGTCGATAGGAGTCGTCCGGGAGTCATCACCGTTGAATATCCGGATGGTAGAAAGGAGTTTCTTCCTTGCCAGAACCCAAACATCTAGTGTTTTTCGCGAGGCTAAATGGAACAGGTAAAACAACAAGTTATGTTTTGGCCTGCAAGCGAATTCCGCGTCTGAGAGGTCTTCCCTAGATTGACCCAAGTTTTTTTCGACTTGAGGTATTGCGGCAGCTTTCTCTTCGAATTTAATTATCTCTCCAGCTTTGTGCGTCTGGGCCGAGACTCAATACTGCTGTGCAATAACACGGCCGCCGTTATTTTCATTGTGGCCGACGAATGTTGTACCGGTCTTACTCACATCTTTGTCGATGATAATCGTTGAGCAGGCAAGAGTGTTTGCGCCGAACATGAAGAGGGCTGAGGTTGCGGCTAAGGCAAACAGAGATCTCTGAAACATAAATTTTCCTTGTAGAAATAACCGTAGTTGATGATTCGGGAATCGGGGGTGATTGTAATAAAAT
>USHK01000207.1 GCA_900554375.1 uncultured Sutterella sp. | reverse complement strand
CAAGAACCTTGTAAGATATGCTTATAATTATAATACACATATCTTAAAAAGTCAACAAAAAACCTATATTTTTCAATAGGTTTTGAAGAAATATTTACTCATCTCGGATCAAGATGTACTTATTCGCCTACATTTAGGATGAAAAGAGAAAATCACTTTTCGCCGAAAAAACCGCTCGCATAAAATTTCATGAGGTGACCAGTACCTTGCGATTCTGGTCAACAAGCCTCATGTGTACAAAGAGGATAATGTCGGTCACTCTAACCCTAAAACTTTAAACAAAGCCTGATTTCTCTTTCGAGCGCGCTCTACCACATAATCAAAAGAAAGAACTTCTAGGACCAAGGAGAAGCCCCCACAGTCCATGACAGAATAATAGAAACCTTTATCTACTTTCTTAAATCCCCTATTTGTTATGAGGTACTTCTCGAAGTTACTGTCAATGTCGCACACTATATAACCGAAGACTGGGCCTTCACAGCTGACGGGTCGCTGATTGTAGGAATAAAGCCTATTTTCTGTCAGTTTTTCGGCATACCCAATGACTTGATCAATACTGTCTTTAACATCTTTTCTTGTGGGCTTTTTAAACTCAACAATTGAGATCGAACCTTTGATGCTCGTTGCAACGCCTATTGGTTCTTCATATGAATAAAGTTTTAATGCGGCAACGTCAGGACGACGATCATCTGGGATATCAGCGATCTTCATCTGCTTTAGTGGTATATCGCTACTGATATAGTTATGAAAAGCAAGTTGCTCGTCCAACAACCACAAGTTCGAATCCTCAAAATACATATTGGAGGAATCACACTTCATGGGGATGATCAAATTATGGATGAACTCTTCCTTTTTTACTTTACCCTCAAGGTCAGAGTTCAGAGCTTGATCAAAACATTCGATTATAGCCTTTCTACGAACTACATATTCTGCTAGTGCAGACTTATTTAACGCAACGGCCCGATGAGACATTAGATCTTGATAAATTTTTGTAATTGCCTCTGTCGTTCCAGCTAAGCCATTTTTTTCGATGGCTTGCTTTGAGGACTCAAGCAAATCATCAACTTCATCGGCAAGTTCGTTCTTTGTCTTCCTTAAGATTTTCAGAACTTCCCTGCGAGAGGCATTTTTGGGAATTTCAATATCTTTTTCAATGTCGATGATAGGTTTGAAAGATGGGAGTTCTTGCCCCCAATACTCCAAGCGTTCGGAATTTTCTGTTTTTTCCTTTTCAACCAATTCATTTAAGAAGTCCCTTACTCTTGGCGCAATTGCTCCTTTAATTTGAGTGAAAGAGAGTTCCACAAGATTCAGTGAATCATCATTCTCACTTATCGAAAAATTGGAACGGTCAGCATAGGTCGCATCATCAAGGTATTTAGATTCAACCATACAAATATATGTTAGTCCTTGTCCTTGATTCTTAAGAGCGTTTGCTACCCCGGGCAATGAACCGATTGTTTTTGGGTCAACTACAACAACCCTTCCATTTCCACACCAAGCTACGTAAGAAGGGGCCTTGATATCTTTTAGCAAGATATGGGTTAATTCGAAGGAATGCTCACCAATCTGGATTTGTTCTGAGAGGGGCGTTCTTTGTAACTTTGACTTGAGTTCTTCTCGAAGAGAGACTACGGCACCTCCATCTTCGATGAAGACGTCAAAATTCGATTGTTCAGCTATCAAAAACTTTAAACAGTGAGATAGTAACCCGTTTTTAATCTCCTCAGAAGCGGCGATCTTGCCTTCTAAATAACCTGGATGTTTGCCGATTAAGGAAACTTCCGAACCGGTAGTAAAGACTTCTTCACTTATTTTTTCGGGTGCGGCTTGAACCTCATTTTTGGGATCAAAAGTGATATTTCTAAGGTAAACCTTGCCTCCAGAGATATATCTACTTTTGATTTTTACTCGGGAAAAAATCTTGAGGCATGTTAATCTACCAACGCCTTTACATCCAAGCTGAGGTTTGGTTGTCTCATCCAAAGTTTGAAAGGCCTTGAGATTATCGTCTGTAAAGCCTTCACCTTCATCCGAAACCGATATGGAGGAAATTGGACTATTTTTCTTGTCCTCAAAGAGATCTTCTCTCTCAATTTTTACGCGAACATGTTTTTTGCCACTTGCTTCTGGATAGGCCTGAAAGCCATTAACAACGGTTTCATAAATGCAAAATGGAGCATCTTTCTTTTCTAACCTAAAGTTTTTAAGTCGACCCTCTAAATTCGATTGCATCGCGTACCCTCTTAAGTCTTACGGAGATTTTAAGGGATGTTCATACAAAGAAACAGGATTAGAGGAAGCTAGACTTAGGATGTCAATTTTGCAATTGTTCCTTCACTAGTATGTGAAGTTTTTAGAATTAAAGAAAACTCTTTTTTATATGTAGGGGCACACTCTTTTCTTTCAGAAAAAGGATCTTCAGGCCACAAGAGATCATGTGGCCCATCTCTTTTCTCATTCTTTGCCCACTTCATCGAAGAAAAACCTTTTTTCCGTCGAGGCCCGAGGTCAATAACTGACAGATCTTATGACTGAGAATAAGTAGCTTAGAATTGACGAAACCTATCAATCAGCTGGCTTTTTTTGGTCAAACTGGAGATAAATATCCCAATCAATTTTTTTTATTTCCATAATGGAGGAAAGCTCTCAAAGTCTTGCCTCGAGAGCTTTAATTCAGTCGCTCTGGCTAACCATCTTTCGACGGTTAGCGCTTCAAAACATTAGGCGGGATTCTTAGCGGCGTTCACACCGGCGATACGACCGTATGTGAAGATGTCAGCCATAGCGTTTCCGCCGACACGGTTTGTACCGTGGATACCGCCTGTGACTTCACCGGCTGCATAAAGACCGGGGATGATATTGCCGTGGCGGTCAATGACCTGTGCGTCCTTATTGATGATTACGCCGCCCATTGTATGGTGACGTTTCATCGTGACGCGACCGGCATAGAACGGAGCCTTGATGATCTTGTTGACCAGAACTCCTTCGGCACGTCCAAGCGGATCTTTCTTGGTGTCAACAGCTGTGTTGTAGGTGTCGACAGCTTCTTTCAGGTTGTTTGCTGGAACACCTATTTTCTTAGCCAGGTCTTCAATAGAGTCTGCATAGTAGAGCGTTCCGGCCTTCAAAGCGGCTTCGTTTTCAGGTCCTTTGGAGTTCTTCTGCTGTTCAAAACCGTCAGCGTCGACGATTGTCCAAGCAATGGCCTTCGGCTGGTCAAGCATGGCGTCACGCAAAACGTCGCGTCTTGCATCTTCTTTAATGAAGCGTTTGCCGTCCAGGTTCACGAAGAGGAAACGGTCAACGTGTGTGAAGAGGTTAGGTGCATGCTTTTCTCCGGGAACGCCGCCGGGGATGCACTGGATGTAGTCAAGACCGCGGGTACCTGCGCCGATGTCGATCAGGTCGGTTAAGACGTCGCCCGTGGCGCCGGGATGATTTGTAGTGCCCAGCTGGCCCATGCGCGGATCGGAAATAGCAGTTAGTCTGTCATTGGCTGCGAAA
>USHK01000206.1 GCA_900554375.1 uncultured Sutterella sp. | reverse complement strand
GAGATTCATGAGCGTCTCGTGGGCTCGGAGATGTGTATAAGAGACAGGGACAGTACTTATTCAACGGTTTCCACGTTGAACACTTTACGCGAGATCAGCGCGCACTGCTGCGGCGCCAATATCTGGGCTTTGTGTTTCAGGGATTCAATCTACTCCCTCGCACCAGTGCGATCGAAAACGTCGAGCTTCCTTTACTTTATCGCGGAGAGCCGTCCAAGGTTCGTCATGAAATGGCGCTGGAGGCTTTGGATAAAGTCGGTTTGACGCAATGGAAAGACCACACACCCGCTGAGCTTTCAGGCGGCCAGCAGCAGCGTGTGGCTATTGCCCGTGCCATCGTGACGCACCCGGAACTGCTCTTGGCAGATGAGCCGACGGGGAGTTTAGACTCCCACCGCAGTGTTGAAATCATGAAGCTTCTTCAAAAACTCAATGATGAAGAAGGCATAACCGTCGTTCTGGTGACACACGAGCCGGATATGGCCAAGTACGCCAAACGAATCGTTCATTTTGTGGACGGTACAGTGGCCTCGGATGAGGAGAACAAACCATGCTAGGCAACGCTCTTCTCCTCGCGCTCAGGCAAATTTTCCGTAATCCGATGCGGTCGATTTTGACCGTCCTCGGGGTTGTGATCGGTGTGGCGGCAGTGATTACGATGGTTACTGTCGGAAACGGGGCGACGCAGCAGGTGCGTGATCAGATTGCTTCCTTGGGTTCAGACTCGCTAATGATTCGCCCCGGTCAGAGATTGGGGCCGGGCCAGTCTGTCGGCGCTCCGTCTTTCAAAGAATCGGACGCAGAGGCGTTAGCGACGCAGATTGCCGGCATTAGGGCGGTTGCGCCTTCGCGCACATCTACCCAAGTCGTCGTGGCAAACGGTAAGAATTGGTCTACCTCCGTGATCGGAACGACCAATGACTACTTTTCCATCAATAATCTGACGCTTCAGGAAGGAAGGAATTTTGAGCAGTCCGAACTTAGGGCAGGAAGTGCAGTCTGTGTTATTGGGCAAACGGTCAAAAAAGAGCTTTTTGAAAACCATGATGCACTAGGGAAGCTGCTTCGAGTTAAAGGTTTCTCCTGCCAAATCATCGGCGAGCTCGAACAAAAGGGTCAGTCCGGCATGGGGATGGATAAAGACGACGTAGTCATTATTCCTTTGAACACGTTCCAGAGGCGCATCAGCGGAAATGTTCGCATCCCTTTGATTACGGTGGCAGTAGAGCCTGGTAGCGACATTGAACGTGTCAAAGAAAGTTCTCGGCTTCTTCTGCGGGAAAGACGCTCGTTGTCGAGTTCCGAGATGGATAATTTTAATATTCTTGATACTTCGGAACTGATTGAGACCATTTCCAAGACGACTCAGGTGCTGACGATGCTTCTAGGTGCCGTTGCCGCGGTCAGTCTTTTGGTTGGCGGCATCGGCATTATGAATATTATGCTGGTGAGTGTGACGGAGCGTACGAAAGAAATCGGTGTGCGGTTGGCGATTGGTGCGACTGAACGGGAAGTACTTCTGCAGTTCCTTGTCGAATCCATCATGCTGGCTTGTTTCGGAGGTCTGCTCGGTGTCGTGCTCGCCTTTGGTGCTTCGGTTTTGCTCACGCATTTCATGGGCGTGCCTTTTATTTTTAGTCCCGGGATTAATATGCTTGCGTTCTGCTTTGCGGCATTCATCGGGATTATTTTCGGCTATTTCCCGGCTCGCAGAGCCGCTCAGCTAGATCCGATAGAGGCCGTTCGTCACGAATAGCTGTGCTGAGGACACAGAAAAAGCCGCCCGCGGGCGGCTTAACTGTATACAGCCTTATTAGAAGGGAATTTCATCCGCTTCAAAGTCATCACTCGGTGCAGCCGACGGAACCGGCGCTGCAGGCTGCGCAGCCGCTGCGGGGCGAGCGGCCGGAGAGGCGGAAGTGAACTCAGATCGGCGGGGAGCCGCAGGAGATTCAAAACCGTCATTGCTGCTTTGAGGAGTGTAGCCTTGTCCGCCTCCGACAACATCGGATTTTCTGTCGATCAGCTGGAGTGTATCGGCTAAGATTTCAGTGGAATAATGCGTTTGTCCGTCTTTTTCCCATTTACGAGTGCGAAGGCGCCCTTCCAAATAAACACGTGAACCTTTCTTCAGATACTGCTGAGCGATTTCAGCCTGACGACCGAAGAGAACGACACGGTGCCATTCAGTTTCTTCGACACGTTCCTGAGTTTCGGCACTTCTGCGATAAGAAGTCGTAGCGACGCTCATTGAAGTGATCTGAAGATTGTTTCCGGAAAAACGGGTCTCAGGATCTCGGCCGAGATTTCCGAGAATAATTACTTTATTTACAGAAGCCATTTTTAATTCTTCCTCATGTTGATCGTTTCATTCTAACGAACAACGTTCGGGAAACAAAACAAAAATTCTGTAAAAAAGCCACAGAAAAGCGGCTGAAATCCGAATTAGAACGGAGGTTCTTCGTCGTCAAAAGCGCTCTGTGTTTTAGGTTGAGAAGCGTACTGATTTCCAGAAGAATATCCGCTGCTGCGCGAATAGCCTTTGCTCTGGGTGTAACCGGGATTTCCGTCGGAGAAGCCTGCGTCAGAGGCCGAATCCTGACGGCGGTCGATTAATTGCAGCTGTTCGGCAACGATCTCCGTAACGTAATGTGTTTGACCGTCCTTGTCATATTTTCTGGTTCGCAGACGGCCTTCGATATAGGCACGAGAGCCTTTCTTGAGGTATTGCTGAGCGATTTCGGCTTGTCGTCCAAACAAGGTCACTCTGTGCCATTCGGTTTCTTCGATACGGTCCTGACTGTCTGCGGAGCGCCTGAAAGAAGATGTCGCCAGACTTAAAGATGCGATAGGAAGTTGATTAGCAGAGAAGCGGACTTCCGGATCGCGTCCAAGCGTACCGAGAAGAATGACTTTATTTACAGAGGCCATGATTTTCCTTAGAAAGAAATAAAAAACGCGGCTGACAACCAGTTTCAGCCGAACTGCACATTTTAGCGGTCCGGCGGAAAATGGATAAAACAACTGAAGGATCTGATTGACTCCGTGGGTGGGTAATTCTGAAAACAGTGAAGAATTTAGCTAATATGCTCACACAAAAGGAAAAACCGATGTCAGAAATCCGAATCCGCGGAGCGCGAACACATAACCTCAAGAATATCGATATTGATATTCCCAAGGACCGTCTTGTGGTCCTTACCGGCGTTTCCGGCTCCGGAAAGAGTTCTTTGGCTTTTGATACGCTCTACGCCGAGGGACAGAGGCGCTATGTCGAAAGTCTTTCTTCATATGCCCGCCAGTTCCTCGAGCTGATGGAGAAGCCTGATGTTGATCTTATCGAAGGTCTTTCTCCGGCGATTTCAATCGAGCAGAAAGGTGCAAGCCACAATCCTCGCTCAACGGTTGGTACGATCACAGAAATTAATGACTACCTTCGTTTGCTTTTTGCCCGTGTCGGCGTCCCGTACCTGTCTCTTATACACATCTCCGAGCCCACGAGACGCTCATGAATCT
>USHK01000205.1 GCA_900554375.1 uncultured Sutterella sp. | reverse complement strand
TGAGCGTCTCGTGGGCTCGGAGATGTGTATAAGAGACAGGAATGAGGCGAATATTTGCCTAATCCTTTTACTAATTTGGATTGTCTGTACAAAATCACAGGCAATATTTGCTTCTTTTTGCAATTAGCCGCTAAGAGCCGGAAACATCCTGAACCGGAGGTTTACCAAAAAGACGCTTATATTCTCGATTGAACTGCTGAACACTTTCATAACCGACTTCAAAGGCTGCGCTGGATGCGTTGTATGCCTCGGAAATCATTAAACGCTTAGCTTCATGTAAGCGAAGACGTTTTTGGTACTGCAGAGGAGTCAGCGATGTTACGTTCTTGAAGTGATTGTGAAAGGTAGACGAGGACATGTAAACCATGTCAGCGAGCTCCTGAATACGAATCGGCTCCTTATAGTGTTGCTTCAGCCATTCAACTGCCTTAGAAACGCGATTGCTGGGCAAACCGCCTGTGCAAAGTTCCCTAAGATTACCGCATTGAGGGTCAGTCAGAGCAAAATAGTGAAGTTCTCGCTGGATGCAGGGAAAAACAAAATCCATATCCTCAGGATGGTCAGCCAGACGCAGAAGTCTCAAGAAGCAATCAGAAATTTCAACCGGGGTTTTTGCCACGCAAAAGGCATTGTTGTCCTCAGAGGCCGGAAAGTCCTTCTTACCGGAGAGCTCTCCCATGATTTCAGCCAGCAAGGCGCGATCCAACTTGATGGAGGCCGATACAAATGGGCGATCGGAGCTCGCATTAAGAATACGGTAAGAGGTCGGCACTTCGACAGAAGTGACAATCATTGAGCCGCCCCCGTATTGATACTGGTTATCGCCGACATCAACCACTTTTTCGCCTTGAAAAATCACTGCCATGGAAAGACTGTAGAAGCAGCTGCGATTGATCGCGTCCTCTTCCAGCACACTCACATTAAATCCGGGAATTCTTTTCCAATCCAAATCATGGGCTCGATGGCCTTCAATCGCCCGGGTTATGAATTTCTCGGTTATTTCTCTCTTCTCTTCGTCTCGAGTTTCCATGTGCATTCCTTGAAGCGGAATAGGACTGCATCGTGACAATCCGCCGCCATGATCGCTATTGTTACGCGGATTGAAAAGAGTGAAAAGACAAAAAACAGTTAGTCTTTTGCCTAATCCTGTCAAAATGAATACCTCGGGTTCAAGAAACTTGCAAATCCCACCAGAAGAAAATTGAGAAACGAAAATTACTGTCTCGAGGCGCGTAGGAATATTGCGAAAAACGAAAACCCGACGCTCGTAAGCTATCGGGTTTTCAAATTATGGCGTCCTCACGGGGATTCGAACCCCGGTACCGACCGTGAAAGGGTCGTGTCCTAGGCCTCTAGACGATGAGGACGTTGAAACTTAACTAAATAAGCTTCTGAAATTTTGGTGGAGGTAAGCGGGATCGAACCGCTGACCTCTTGCATGCCATGCAAGCGCTCTCCCAGCTGAGCTATACCCCCGAAAGAAATGCGATATTACGGGACAAATTTGGTCTTGTCAACTCAATCCACGAAAATCGCATTTTAAAAAGTAAAAATTAGTTTCCGGCTCTCTGGGCGCCCCACTTCTCCATGCCTTCGTTGAGGCGGGTAAGAACGCGTTCTTGGCCGTACATTTCCAAAGTTGCATCGATAGACGGTGTCTTTTCAGCACCCGTCACTAAAACGCGCAGAGGAATTGCAAGGTGCAGGACCTTGACGCCCTGCTCGTCCATGATCTCCTTCATTAGGCCGTAAATGTTCTCCTTCTTCCATTCGATGGAAGGAGCTCTGCGAACAAACGCGGCCATCGCTTCGAAAGAAGCGTCTTCTTTGTCTTTGAGCTGAGCCGGCAGAGAGGAAGGATCGACCGGATTGTTGTGACAGAAAAGCATTGCAGCCTTTGCCAAAGCCTGCAAGGTCGGCTCGCGGCTCTTCAGAAGGCCCATGACACCGGGAAGATCCTTGACAAGGCTCAGGTCTCCGCCGAGTTTTTCAATTCTCGGCTTGACAAGCTCTGCAAGCTTCTTGTCGTCATATTCTTTGATGTACTCGTGATTCAGCCAATCCAGCTTCTTCATGCTGAAGCGTGCGGGAGAGCGGCTGCAATCAGAAAGTTCGAACCATTCAGCCAACTGTTCACGAGAGAATTTTTCGTCGTCCTTATGCCCCCAGCCTAAGCGAGCTAAGTAGTTAAACAAGGCCTCAGGCAGATAACCTTCTTCGTCATACTGCAGAACGCTGACGGTTCCGTTACGCTTAGAAAGCTTCTGACCGTCCTCACCGTGAATCAAAGGCAGGTGTGCAAATGTCGGCAGAGGTGCGCCGATCGCTTTATAGAGGTTAATCTGACGCGGAGTGTTGTTGATATGATCAGCACCGCGAATTACGTGGCTAATCTGCATATCCCAGTCGTCGACAACAACGGCAAAGTTGTACGTCGGAATACCGTCGCCCCTCATGATGACGAGGTCATCCAATTCGGAATTAGCAACTGTGATTTCGCCGTAAACGCCGTCCTCCCAAGTCACCACGCCGTCATCGGGATTGCGGAAGCGGATGACCGGGGTTACACCCTCGGGAATAGGTTTACCTACGCAGTTTTCGGGACGCCAGCGGCCGTCGTACCGAGGTTTTTCTCCCCGAGCTTTCTGCGCCTCGCGCATCTCATCGAGCTCTTCCTTAGTGGCATAGCACTTGTAGGCCAGCCCTTTGGCCATGAGTTCATGAACAACTTCGCGATAGCGTTCAAGACGATCCATCTGGTAGATGGGACCTTCGTCGTAGTCGAGGTTGAGCCACTTCATCGAGTCGAGAATGACTTGGGTGGCTTCATCCGTGGAGCGCTTCTGGTCGGTGTCTTCAATGCGAAGCAGGAATTTGCCGCCGAAGTGACGGGCCACGGCCCAGCAGTAGATAGCGGTGCGGGCGGTGCCCAGATGCATCATGCCCGTGGGAGACGGAGCGATGCGGGTACGAATTTCTTTCATTTCGCTTTTGTCTTTATGAGTCATTGCGCATGCGGCGCAGACAGTGCAGATCATCCGGCTCGGGCAATGTGTCTTGCGACAATCGCCGGCCTTGGAAAACACGACATTTTAACCGAGCCTTCTGAGGCCTGCCTGACGATTTGCAGAGCCTGGCCCGATTTGCGCAGCCCGGGTTTGCCGCACGAAAAAGCCGCCAGGCCCGGTGCGGGACGTTAGGCGGCTATGCGGCAAAAAATCAAGCGGATCGGTTAGAACACCGGCACCACGCCGCCCTTGTAGTTGTCGAGCATGTACTGCTTGACCTTGGGACTCGTCAGTGCTTTTACGAGCGCCTGCACGGCGGGACTCTTTTCATCGCCGAGACGGCAGGCGACCACCACGGCATAGGGGCTGTCTTTGTTTTCCAGATAGATCGAGTCTTTGATGGGGTTGAGTCCGACGCCCAGAGCGTAGTTGGAGTTGACGATGGCAACGTCAACGTCGTCGAGAGTGCGCGGCACCTGGGCTGTCTCTTATACACATCTCCGAGCC
>USHK01000204.1 GCA_900554375.1 uncultured Sutterella sp. | reverse complement strand
GACAGGAGCAAGACACGCTTCTGACGGTCTCGGAATGCTGGTTGAACAAGCGGCTGATTCCTACGAAATTTGGATGGGCCATCGTCCGGAAACCAAAGACGTTTACGCAAAACTTCGCAGTTCCTTGGACAAAAGCGCAAAATAGGTGCGCAACCTGACAGGTGAAACCTTGAGCGCAAACAATCCTTCTTCTCAACTTCACGACCCTGACTATGATGTCGCGGTGAGAGATCCCGAAGCGGCAGCTCGGGGTCTGGCGCTCGTGCAGCAGCTGCTCGACGAAGGAGAAGACGCGGCCGATCGCAAAGACCTAAAGGTCGGCGAAGAAATTAAAAAAGAGCTTCGCGATACGCTCTCGGAGCTGCATCCGGCCGATATTGCCTATATCCTTGAAGCTCTTCCGCTCGATGAACGTCTCATCGTGTGGGACTGCGTGCGCTCGGGACGCGACGGTGAAATCTTAGTGGAGGTCAATGAAGGTGTTCGTGAAACCTTGATTGACGCCATGAACCGCGATGAGTTGGTGGACGCTGTTGAAAGCTTGGACACCGATGAAATCGCTGACTTGGTCGAAGACTTGCCTCCGGATGTGGTGGCAGAAGTTCAGGAAGGTCTGTCGCACGAAGAAAGAGCTCAGCTGCGCGCGGCGATGAGCTATCCGGAAGATACGGTCGGTGCCCGTATGGACTTCGAGATCGTGTCGATTCGTCAGGAAGTGACGCTTGATATCGTGCTTCGCTATCTGCGCCGCTTAAAGAAGCTACCCGACCACACTGACCAGGTTTTTGTGATTGACCGAGAAGAGCGTCTCATGGGTACGTTGCCAGTGGATCGCATCTTGACGCATTATCCGGAGGATGCCGTTAAAGACGTCATGCTGACTGAGGTTTTGCGGCTGTCTCCGCTGGAAGATGTCAGTGATGCAGCCCAGGCTTTCGAACGTTACGACTTGGTGAGTGCGCCGGTTGTTGACGAAGCAGGGCGCCTGGTCGGCCGTCTCACCGTGAACGAAGTGGTGGACGTGATCCGTGAAGAAAGCGATGAAGAGGCTTACGGTGCAGTCGGTTTGGATGACGACCAGGATATTTTCGATTCGGTCTGGTCATCTGCGAAAGCCCGCTGGGTTTGGCTCGGTGTGAACCTCTTTACGGCCTTCTTTGCATCCCGCGTGATTTCCGCATTCGACGGAACGATTGAAAAGGTCGTTGCGCTGGCGGCGCTGATGCCGATTGTTGCGGGTATTGCCGGAAACTCCGGAAACCAGACGCTGACACTGTTGGTTCGTTCTTTGGCGACCGGTCAGATTACGGAAGCCAACCAAAGCGACGTGGTGAAAAAAGAAGTTTTGGTGGCTTTGGTCAATGGTTTTATTTGGGGCATTATTGCCGGTCTCTTTACCTGGGGGCTCTACTACGACTCTCCGGACGGCATGAAGCTCGGCTTTACCATGTTCCTGGCCATGATGCTGAATATGCTCATGGGCGCGATTGTGGCCATTCTTGTTCCGATTACGCTTAAGAAACTCGGCCGAGATCCGGCCATGGGCGGATCGGTTCTCCTGACATTTATTACCGATTCAGGCGGTTTTTTAATCTTCCTCGGCCTGGCAACCTATATATTCGGATAATCAAGACTCAACTTTGAGAATCCGAATGAAAAGTTATATCTGCGGTTCTTTGTGTCTACTTTCTGCTGCGTTTTTTTTATCCAATGCGTATGCGGAAACTCCCTCCGACGTTTTGCAAGCAATTCCCCATACAGAAGAGCTCCTCAATGTCGTTGTAGTCTCACGCCACGGCGTACGTTCTCCGACTCAATCAGCAGAAAAGCTGTACGGCTGGTCAGATAAGAAGTGGCCGGCTTGGCCTGTTGCCCCCGGTTTGCTCACATCTCGCGGTTTTTATCTTGTCAAAGCCACGTGGGAACTCAATCGCAGCCGCGCTCCTTTTACCTACGGGGTCTGTCCGAGGCCGGAAGACGTTCAAATCATTGCTGACGTTGATGAACGAACACGCAAAACAGCGGAGGCTGTAAATGAGGGCCTCTATCCGACCTGTGGTTATAAAGTTAAGGTCACGAGTTCCGAACATTCAGCAATTTTTTCTCCCCTGAAGGCGAAAGTTTGTCGAATTGACTATCCCAAAGAGCTCGAAGAAAAACTCACTCAAAAAGTTGTCGGGATCAACGAAAAGTTTGCGGCTCAAATGGCTGGGATCTCGAAACTGACGGGACATGAGTTTACGGGGCCGATGCGTGCAAAGGTCAGTAAATATAAAGTTGGCTTTAAGGGAGCACCGTACGATTGCTCGAGCATTACCGAGATCTTTGCTTTGGAGTGGGGCCAAAATCCTGAAAAGAAGGTCGCTTGGGACCAATTGGATTGGAACGGAATTCTGCGTCTCATGCCGATTCGCGTTGCTGTATTTTCTGCGCTTAATCGAGACATGGAAGTTGCTCGTTACAAGGGTTCGGCTTTAGCGAACAAGATTATTGAGAGCCTCGATCACGGTCCTAAATACACCTATCTTATCGGGCATGACACGAACTTGGCTAACCTCGGCGAAATTTTTGATTTGAACTGGAAACTTCCCGGAAGAGATCAGAACGAAAATACGCCGGGCGGTTATCTGACCTTTGAGAAATGGTCCGTTAACGGACAGCCTGAAATCCGTGTGTTTTATTCAGCTTTGTCTCCGGAACAAATTCATGCGGAGAAGGTGACTAAGCCTACAGATGACTTTGAAATTCTTCCTCGGGGAACGAAGTTTGAAGAATGGAAGAAGACTTATAGCCGCAGGCTTCAGTCGAACTGCATCGCGGACGATAAGTACGAAAACCGAAAGTAATCAGCTGACTTAACTTAGGAATACTCCTGAAAATGTATCACCGGATACATTTCAGGAGTTTTTTGTGTATCGGAAGATACTGACAGCCGAGGTGTAATTGCCGCACAATAACACTTAACGAGACCGCCTTAAACCACGATTCAGACGGACTTGATAACAAAAAACACACCGCCGCAAATAGCGGCAAACTACACTCAAAACACGGAGAAAACAAACATGAAAAAGCTGATTGCTGTTGCAGTGCTTGCTGCATTCTCTTCTCTTTCTTATGCAGCTGAAAAAGACATCACAACAGACGTCGTCGTTGTCGGTCAAGGTGCTGCCGGTACCGCCGCCGCATTTGCTGCTGCCGAACAGGGCGCTAAAGTCATCGGCCTTGAAAAGAAAGGCATGGTCGGCGGAACCGGTAACTTCTCCGAAGGTATTTTCGCTGTAGGTTCCAAGATGCAGCGCGACTACTACATTCCTCTGACCAAAGACGAAGCCTTCAAGAAGATCATGAACTACGGTCACTGGCGCAGCAATGCCCGCCTGGTCCGTGCCTTCGTCGACAAATCTGCCGACACCGTCGAATGGATGCAGAAACACGGCGTTAAGTTCGAAAAATTGACCACCAACTACCCCGGCGGTCTTTATACACTGTCTCTTCTACACATCTCCGAGCCCACGAGACGCT
>USHK01000203.1 GCA_900554375.1 uncultured Sutterella sp. | reverse complement strand
GATCTACACGTAAGGAGTCGTCGGCAGCGTCAGATGTGTATAAGAGACAGACTTCCTCATTGCTGAGAGAGGTCAGGTTTTCCAGGCCGCAGTTGCAGAAAAGAGCCCGAAGATCATCCTTTGCTCGAACATTCTTCGCGCTAATGATTACTTCAAGCTCTTCGGTGCTGATCGTAAGAGCGTTGAAGCCAACGACTTCTTCCTTGTTGCTCCTGTCATGAAGAATGACAAGGAAGTTCGTACTTTGGTGTTCGTTACGGACATGCTGGGCTTCGGCACCGGCGACATGACGTCTGAAAACGCACTCGAACTCCAGCAGGCAGGTAACGAATTCCGTCACTATGCACACGATGCATTTGGCGACGGATGGCTCGGTCAGTTCTCCGGCGAATTGCTGACATTGAAGAAGTAACCTTTCCTTAGAGGTTTAGAACCGGCGTAGCGGCTGAGATTTTTCAGTCGACGCCGGTTTTGTTTTGCTTTAGATATTGAGCAGTCATTGAAGCACGCGGTATATTTCCTGCCTATGAGTGGCTAGAAATTGAAATACTGCTGTGGGATCATTTTGGATTGTTTTATCGACGTTTTTCATCAGCTGTGCATACGTTTCTATCAAAGCGATGCCGGTGTCGATGGCTTTCTATGAAATCTTTCTTCTGCGCTCCATCGTTGTTCTGTCGGTGGCAGTTTGCCTTGTCGCAGCCACTAGAACTTCACTTAAAACCCATGAGCCGGCGCTTCAGTTCTCCCGCGTTTTGTGCGGAGTCGGAGCGTTGAGCATCAATATTTTAGTTGCTCGGCATATTCTTCTATCTACGGCTCAGACACTCCAGTACACCGGACCTTTGTTTCTTGGACTTTGGATCTTTGGCTGGTACTTATTCAAAGGCAAAAAAATCCCCTGGATGCTGTTTGCCTTTTTACTTCTCGGATTTGCCGGCGTCTTGGTTGTACTCAGACCGGATGTTGCCGATCAAAATGCTTTGTATGTCGGCTTCGGTCTCCTTTCCGGAGCGTTAAGTTCCGGCTCTAGCATTTCCTTACGCTTGTTAGGTCTAAAAGGTGAACCGCCGATCAGAACGCTTTTTTGGTTTGCTTTGGCTTGCACGGTGTCGGGCGCGGGAGCGTGTTTGATGTTTTCAAAAGGATTTCAGACTGAACATGTCTTCTCGATTCCTGTTCTCCTCATGGGTGTCTTTACCGCGCTCGGTCAATGGACACAAAACATCGGCTGGAAGAAAGGCAAAACGCTTCTTTGTGCTTCACTGCAGTTCAGCGCTGTGATCTTTGCCGTGATATTCGGTTATCTGTTTTTCGGCGAAGTTCCCGACGCCTTCACATTCTTTGGCATTCTGATTATTGTTGCGGCTTCTCTAGGCGCGACCGTCTTCAGGTTGAAGTATTACAAGGAAGGTTGAAAATGAAAAAGGCCCCGAATCGATGTCGGAAGCCTTTAGAGACTCAATCCATTTACCGCTGCAAAAATTTCGAGCAGCGGTAAAAATAACGATTAGACGCTCTTTTCTTGACGATATTTAACGAGGTCTTCAACCGTAATGATCGGAAGATCGTGTTTCTTGGCGAAAGCCAAAGCTTCCGGCAGACGAGCCATCGTGCCGTCTTCGTTCATCAGTTCGCAAAGCACGCCGCAGGGATTCAAGCCGGCAATTCGCATCAAATCAACGGTGGTCTCGGTGTGGCCTCTGCGCTCTAACACACCGCCGGAACGGGCACGAAGCGGATAAACGTGGCCGGGACGAAGAAGATCTTCAGGTTTGCCATTTGGGTTGGCTGCTGCTTTGATCGTAGTGACGCGGTCTTTGGCGCTGACGCCGGTTGTGCAGCCGTGAGCGGCTTCAATGGATACCGTAAAAGCAGTACCCTGAGTGTTGGAGTTGGAAGCAACCATCTGAGGAAGCTCTAATCGTTTGCAGTCTTCGTCACGAAGGCAGACGCAGACAATACCGGAGCATTCACGAATCATCAGAGCCATTTGTTTTTCTGTCAGATGATCGGAGGAGTAAATCAAATCGGCTTCGTTTTCTCGGCTTTCATCGTCAAGAACAACAACGCCTTTGCCTTCTCTTAAACCGGCAAGAGCTTTTTCAACACGGGTGATCGGATCACTACCGAAGTGGTCGAGAGTCAATTCAGCTTTTGTTTCCTGCATGCTGTTCATCTTTAGTTTTTGAAGTCATATAAAAACAGATCGGACAAGGATAAGGCATTCCTGTCCGATCTGTTGAAAACTTTTGTTCGAAACGGTTAGTTTCCGCGTCTTAATGGGAGATCAAAATTCCTATAAAAACCACTGCCAAAACTGCCATGGTCAGCGTAATTTCTTCTTTCTTACCCGCTAAGAACTTTAAAAGCACGAAGCTGATGACGCCGAAAGCCAAACCGGTGGCGATATTGAAGGTAAACGGCATCATAAAGATGGTTAAGAAGCAGGGAAGACCCGTGGTGATATCCGAGAAATTAATTCGCGAAGCCGTGCCTTGAAGCATCATGTAGCCAACGATGATCAGAACGCAGGCAGTAGCAAAGGCCGGAACTAAGGTCAGCAGAGGAGCAACAAACAAGGTTAAAGCGAAGAAACCTGCAAGGAACAGAGCGCAGAGGCCGGTTCTTGCACCGGCTTCAATGCCGACTGCGCTTTCAAGGATGGCGGTAGAAGTCGGAGTACCGATAAGACCGGCGCCCATGGTGGCGATAGAGTCGGAAATCAGAGCACGGTCGAGGCCGGGAATATTGCCGTGCTTATCCATGAAGCCGGCACGGTAGGACAATCCGATCAGGGTCGACATATTGTCAAACAAGTCAACCATTGTGATGGAGAAGAGTACGCCCACAATACCGACTGTTAGCATCTGTTTGAAATCCACTTGGAAAATCGTTTCCGTCGGGAGGAGCTTGAAGCTGCCTGAGAAAAGATTGTGAATTCCGTCTGTCGGCGTGACGCCGGTAACAATACCTAAGGCCGCAACGATCAGAATCGTAATCAGCATTGCTAAGCGAATGCCTTTGGCCATCATCCAGCCGGCGAGCACAACACCGAGAATCGTCAAATAAGCCTGAGGCTGCATCATATAGCCGAGTCCGATCATCGTAGAAGGTGTTGCAACGACGATGCCGGCGTTTTTAAGACCGATGATGGTAATGAAAGCTCCGATACCGGCGACGATAGCCAGTTTTAGGTCCAGCGGGATCGCTTTAATAATGGCTTGGCGCACCCTTGTGACGGTCAGGATAAAGAAGACAAAGCCGGAAATCACGACGGCAGCGCACGCAGCTTGCCAGGAGAGTCCCATTGCTCCGCAGACGTAGTACGCAAAGTAAGCAGAGATGCCGAGGCCCGGTGCCACCACAACCGGGTAGTTGGCGATGAAAGCAATCATCAAGGTGCCGAGGACAGCAGCCCAAATGGTTGCCACCGTGGCGTCTCCGATTGGCATTCCTGCATCGGCAAGCATGCCGGGGACAACGATGAAAAGATAACCTGTCTCTTATACACATCTGACGC
>USHK01000202.1 GCA_900554375.1 uncultured Sutterella sp. | reverse complement strand
AGATTCATGAGCGTCTCGTGGGCTCGGAGATGTGTATAAGAGACAGCTTTAATACAGCAAAAGTGTTCAGCCACTGCCCTATTCCCAACGGCAATCGAGTGGCGATCGTTACCAACTCCGGCGGTCCCGGCATCATGGCCACCGATGCGGTTTGCGAACACGGGATGGAAATGGCTCAGCTCTCCGATCAGACCAAAGAAGCTCTTCGCTCTTTCCTGCCTGCAGCAGCCTCCGTTAAGAATCCGGTAGACATGATCGCTTCGGCTCCGTTAGAACACTATAAAAAGACCTTGGAAACGGTACTCGCTGACGAGGGCGTCGATATGGTCGTCGTCATTTATCTGCCTTTCCTCGGTCTTAAAGATACTGATGTCGCCAAAACCGTCATGGAAATCCGCGCCGCACATCCTGACAAGCCGATCGTCGGGGTCTTCATGACGAAGAACGAATTCTTTGCACATCTTTCGGAAACTGAGGTCAACGTTCCTTTCTTCATGTTTGCCGAACAGGCTGTCGAAGGTCTGGCTCGTTTAAATCAGCAGCGTCTGTGGCGTGAACGCACCGAAACATCTGCACCCCGTTATTCTGTAGACACAGCTGCTGTTGAAGCTGTTTTCAAGCAAGCCTCGGCAGATAATCGCGTCCAGCTCACGACCGGAGAATCCCTCCAAGTTCTGGCCGCTTATGGTATCCGCGTTTGCAGAGACGGCGAAGCCAAAGATGCCGATGAAGCGGTCGCTTTAGCAAACAAGATCGGATACCCGGTCGTGATGAAACTCAACTCCAAGAAAATTTCTCATAAAACAGATGTTGGAGGTGTTCGGGTCGGTATCAAAGACGCAGCACAGCTTCGCGCAGAGTTCGCAGATCTTGTGAATAAACTCACGGAAAAAGGTCTCATGGATGGCTTTGAAGGCGTCATTATCCAGGAGATGGTCAAGAGCGAGCGTGAAATGGTCTGCGGCTGCGCCAAAGATCCTCAGTACGGGCAGATGATGATGTTCGGTTTAGGAGGTGTGTTTGTCGAGGTTATGAAAGATGTGACTTTCCGCCTTGCACCTCTCACTGTCGAGGATGCCTCCGATATGATTCATTCCGTAAAAGCTTATAAACTTCTCGCCGGCGCCCGCGGAGCAGTGCCTGCACAGATGAATAAAGTCGAAGAAACGCTGCTTCGTTTGTCTCAGCTCGTTGAAGATTTTGCTTTCATCGATGAACTCGATATCAACCCGTTAATGATCAGCGACAAGGACGGTGAGCCTATCGCGGTCGACGGAAGAATCAAATTTAATGCGACCGAAGCGCTCGTTGCTTTGTCAATCGCCTAACAATTTATAAAAGGAAGATAACAGTGTTTCAAATCAGATTACACGGCCGCGGCGGTCAAGGTGTCGTGACTTCAGCAGAAATGCTGTCGCTCGCAGCCTTTACCGAAGGCCACTACGCTCAAGCTTTTCCAAGTTTCGGCAGTGAACGTACCGGAGCACCGGTTGTCGCTTTCGCCCGTGTGAGTGACAGGCCGATTCGTCTTCGTGAGCCGATCATGGAACCGGATGCTGTTCTTATTCAGGACCGCACTCTGCTCGAAAGCGTTAACGTCTTTTCCGGCCTGACGGAAAATGCCTATGTCCTTCTGAACAGCTCCCAAACTCCGGAAGAACTTGGACTGGAGGACTTGGTTACCCGCCTTCCCACAGGGCACGTCATTACCTTGCCTGCGACCAAATTCGCCTTAGCCCGTATCGGTCGTCCCCTTCCGGGCGCCGCGATGCTCGCAGGCTTTGCCGCTCTGACCGGCAAGCTCAAACTCGAAAGCGTCCAGCAGGCTTTCCAAACACGTTACAAAGGAAAGGTTGCGCAAGCCAACGCTGACGTTGCGGCTGATGCTTACTCCTTTGTTTTAGAAGCTAAGAATCGTTTATAAAGGATCGCCCCAATGCTCAAACAAATTGAAGGTTCTTTAGGCGTTGCTGAGGCCGTGGCACTTTGCCGCCCCGAAATCATCTGCGCCTACCCGATCTCTCCTCAGACTCATATCGTCGAGAACCTCGGCGCTATGGTTAAGAAAGGCACTCTAGAAGACTGTGAATTCTTAAACGTTGAAAGCGAATTTGCAGCCATGAGCGTGGCTATCGGCGGTTCCGTCGCCGGCGGCCGAGCTTACACGGCCACTGCTTCCCAAGGACTGCTTTATATGGCTGAAGCGGTTTACAACGCCTCCGGCCTTGGTCTTCCGATCGTCATGACCGTTGCTTCGCGTGCGATCGGTGCCCCGATTAACATCTGGAACGACCACTCCGACTCTATGAGTCAGCGCGACTGCGGCTGGATTCAGCTCTTTGCTGAAGACAATCAGGAAGCGGTAGACCTCCATATTCAGGCTTTCAAGATTGCCGAAGAACTTTCCTTACCAGTCATGGTCTGTATGGACGGTTTCGTTCTGACGCACGCCTTTGAAAGAATGGACATTCCTTCTCAAGAACAAGTTGACCAATTTCTTCCTCCTTACGACCCTCGACAGAGCTTAGATCCGGAACAGCCGGTTTCTATCGGTGCGATGGTAGGTCCCGAAGCTTTTACTGAAGTCCGTTATCTTGCTCATGCCCATCACCTCCAGGCACTTGGCGTAATCGACAGAGTCGCCAAAGAATACGAAGAAATCATCGGCCGCAAGAGCGGCGGTTTAATTGATCTTTATCGTGCGGAAGATGCAGATGTCATGGTCGTTGCCTTAGGTTCCGTGATCGGTACTATTAAGGACGTCATCGATGAAATGCGTGAAAACGGCAAGAAAGTCGGACTTCTCGGCATCAAGTCTTACCGTCCCTTCCCCGCAGCTGAAGTTTTTGCAGCGCTTGAAGGTGCCAAGACCGCTGTCGTGATTGACCGCTCCCTGCAGGTCGGCATCGGCGGAGTGGTTACGGACGACGTCATCCGTTCTACTCGTAAACTGTCCGATCTCGATATCTGCTGCGTCATCTCCGGTCTCGGCGGCCGAGCCATTACGAAACGCAGTCTGCATAAGGCTTTTGATGCTGCGCTTAAAGGTGAACTTCCCGAACTATCTTTCCTGGATCTCGATGAAAAAGTCGTTAAGGACCAGCTGAAACACGAACAAGAAGAACGCCACTCCGGCCCGATGGCCGAAGCCATTGTTAAGGCCGTTGCCGACCTTCACAAAGGAGAACTCTAAGCCATGAGCGAACATCAGATTAAGTTTTATCAAACCGGCACTTTCACTGTCGGCAACCGTCTTCTCCAGCCTGATCAGAGAAGCGGACAGGCCAATATCGAAAGATACAACTCTTTGAACTCCGGCCACAGAGCCTGTCAGGGCTGCGGTGAGGCCTTAGGTGCCCGCTACGCGGTTGACGCTGCCATGCGCGCTACTGAGGGCCGCTTAATTGCCGCCAACGCTACAGGTTGTCTGGAAGTATTCTCCACCCCTTATCCGGAAACCAGCTGGCAGCTGCCTTGGTTCCACTCTCTTTTCGGCAACACGGCTGCTGTCGGATCCGGTCTGGCTG
>USHK01000201.1 GCA_900554375.1 uncultured Sutterella sp. | reverse complement strand
TAAGAGACAGATTAAGTCCCAGGATTCAGCTTTCCGTTTTATTTTTATTACAGGTATTACAAAATTCAATAAAACGAGTATCTTTTCTGCCTTCAATAATCTTTCCGATATCTCTTTAATACCGGAATACGGCGACATTGTGGGGTATCGCCATGATGAAGTTAAAAAATACTTCTCAGGTTACATAGAAAAGGCCGCTAAAGAGCTCGAAGTTGATTCGGAAAAATTATTTGATTCTTTGGTTAGACACTATGATGGTTTTTGCTTCGAAGAATCCGCAAAAATCAAAGTCTTTGCGCCATGGTCTCTCTTAAGCTTCTTCACTTATCCGAGCAGAGGTTTTAGAGACTATTGGTTCGAGAGCGCGGGGCAGCCTCGGGTTCTCATTGAATACCTCAAATCTCATAATTTAAGAGATCCTCTCAACTTCACGGCAGCCAAATCCATTTCTATGGCACAGCTGGCAGGGGCAAGCGATGTGGAATCGCTCACAGATGTCGGCCTACTCACTCAAACAGGCTATTTAACGATTAAATCTGTTTCAGGAGAGACGATTTTCGTGGATTATCCTAACGATGCAGTTCGGCAGGCTATGGCGTCCTTGTATTTGCGAGTGCTGTTGGGAAAGACGATAGAGCAAGCGGGTGTCAGAAACCTTGCTTCCATGCTTGCAAAAGATAATCCAGAGACACTTGTTCATATGTTTAACAGGCTGCTGGAGTCTATTGATTACAAGGATTATGCGATCAAAGATGAGGCTAGTTTTCGGGCTGTTTTGCAAGTTGCAATGGTAGAGTCTGGTCTGTCTCCTAGGATTGAATGTCATAACGCCCATGGCAGAAGCGATTTAGAAGTTACGTCGGGGGAAAGGCATATTGTTTTAGAACTCAAATACTGTGGTGGCTGTATCTCAGCCTCGGGCCCAAAGCGTCTATTGAAAGAGGCGGTAGAGCAAATGGAGAAACGCCACTACGGAATGCAGACAGAAGAAAAAGAACTGCTCAGAATCGCTTTAGTTTTTTCTGGAAGCGAAAGGCGGATTACAGAGTGGTCAGTTGTGCCTCCCACAAAGAGTTTGGAAGTTGATGAACAGTTCGGAACTGTTCAGATAGAAGGGCTTGGCACCCTCAAGATTGATAATCGTTCAAAATGAAGCGTTTTTCGTTTCGGTTAATATAAATCGCAACGAAAAAGTCATTTCCGCAATAATTTACTAATGACCCCGACACTTCAGTCTTCGGCTTCCGTCAATCCGGTTCCGACAGCTGTTTGCTGAGCATAAAGATTTCCTGAAGCTGCTTATTGTCAAATTCGGTAATCCAATGCTCTCCGGTGGCCACCGTCATTTCGGCCAGAGCCTTTTTGCTTTCGAGCATGTCATTAATCTTTTCCTCAAAGGAGTTGGCCGTAATGAATCGGTAAACCGTGACATTCTGTTTTTGGCCGATTCGGAAAGCTCGGTCCGTCGCCTGATTTTCAACCGCAGGATTCCACCACAAGTCGAAGTGAATCACGGCGCTGGCGGCGGTAAGGTTGAGACCGGTACCGGCTGCTTTCAGCGAAAGAATCATGATTTTTTCGCTTCGGTCGTTTTGGAAGGAATCCACTAATTCCTGTCTTTCCCTGACAGGCAAACCGCCGTGAATGAAATGAGGCTTCTTTCCGTACTTTTCTTCCAGCCACTTCTGCAGGAGGGAGCCCATTTGTCTGAACTGCGTGAAAATCAAAACCTTTCTGTCTGCTTCGAATAACTCATCTAAGATGCCGAAAAGCTGCTGCATCTTTCCGGAATATTCCGGTCCCTTGAATGGCGAGTTCTTCTCAAATTGAATCGGCGCATTGCAGATTTGCTTCAGCTGAAGAATCATTTGAATAACAATGGCGGCTCTTTCCAGTTGGCCCAAACCGGCGTTCAATTTCGCTAAATTTTTGTCGACGGTAGCCTGATAGAGCGCAGCTTGTTCCGGCGTGAGAACGCAGTATTCCTCTTTGACAATCTTTTCCGGAAGATCTCGGATAATGGATTTGTCTGACTTTAACCGTCTGAGAATGAAAGGCTCTGTGAGTTTTTTGAACTGATCAGCGACAACCTTGTCTTTGGTAACCTCGATCGGATCTGCGTATTCCTTCTTGAATTTTTTCTCGGTTCCTAAAAGTCCCGGATTGGCGGTTTCCATGATGGACCAATACTCGAGCAGACGGTTTTCAACAGGCGTACCGCTCATCGCAATGCGATGTTCGGTTTTTAGAGCCTTTACGCACTTCCACGTAGAAGTTTTGTGATTCTTTACTGCTTGAGCTTCATCTAAGATCACTAATTTGAAATCTTTTTTCTTAAATGCTTCCTCACGCCGGATGGTTCCGTATGTCGTCAGGTAAGCATCTGCGCCATCCACGGATAAGTTTCGGTTCGGACCATAGAAGGGGACGATTTGCAGATCGGGCGTAAATTTTGCTGCTTCTCTCATCCAGTTCGTGAGAAGCGTGGTAGGAACGATAATCAAAGCCGGCTTCGAATCAAACTCTTTCCTCGTCCGCATGCTTTCAAGTACCGAAAGAACCTGAAGCGTTTTACCAAGACCCATGTCATCGGCAAGAATGGAGCCGACACCGATCTGAATGTTTCTCAGCATCCATCGATATCCGCGCTCCTGGTAGTTTCTGAGTTTTGCTTTGACAGATTTAGGCAAAGGAGCATCGACATCTTTGAAGAGATTTTTGATGGCTTCTTTGACCTTGTCGCCTAACAATACAGGTGCCTTTTCTGCTTGCCCTGAAAGAACTGCACGGAAGAGGGCAAGTTTGTTGGGCTCTTGAAGTTTTCCTCCGAGGCGCTTGCGGATATTTTCCAGCTCTTGCGGATCAAGATAGACATAATGGTCATGGAAACGAACCACTTTGCCTGCCTGGCTCAGGAGGCTGGATTCTTCTTCTGGCGTGATTCTTCTGTTGCCCACAGCAACAGTCCAATCAAAGTCGAGTAAGCCGAGAAGACTGAGGAAGCCTCCGCCTTTCCATTCCTCGTCCATGTCGACTTCTAAGTGAACTTGCGGCTTAAGTAAATTCTGCAATGACTTCGGCAGGATGATAGAAACACCGAGAAGCGTCAGCGCAGGTATCGACTCAAGAAGAAGAGGAGTTAACTCATTCGCAGTAAAGGAGGAATCTGTTGAAGGACTCTCTAAAATTCCATAGATTTCAGGGCAGTGTTCGGAAAGTTTTGCCGAAACTTTCATAGCATCAAACTTGTATTCCGCCAGCTCCGGGTTGGTAAGGAAGTCGTTGAAAGAATAGTAGCTTCGCTCTTTATTACGTCCTTTCGTGTTTTCGAGGTTAAAGCCCAGCTTAATTGTTAAATGAGGTTCGAATTCTTCCTCCGGCTCAAGCAAATCATCATCAAGAATTTCTGCCTCGACAATCTCTTCTTCAGTAATACTCTTATCGGAAATATTGACAGAAAGAAGTTCCTCCCGTTCGGGGAAATCACTTCTTTGTCGCATGTCTTCAGAAACTGTCTCTTATACACATCTCCGAGCCCACGAGACGCTCATGAATCTC
>USHK01000200.1 GCA_900554375.1 uncultured Sutterella sp. | reverse complement strand
CACGTAAGGAGTCGTCGGCAGCGTCAGATGTGTATAAGAGACAGCGGGAAACTGACAGTTGATTTAGCGAATCAGTTTGATACCGAGCAAACCGAAGGAGGCGCTTTAACCGGTGTCGTCTTGAGTCACACCAAGCTTTATAACGAATCAGCCGGGGATCCCGGTAAAAATAATAAAGACCTGGTTATCGGCTTTAACGAACACAATCACGAGAACTCAAACGTTATTGATGTCAATAACGGCATCGGGTTCCTCAGTGTCGAAGGCGCGAACGAAGTCCATATTGAAAACGGCAAAGAGTTTTCTTTGGTCGGCCATCACGATGATGACGATATAAGAACCGATGAGGAACGCAACAATGTCCATAGTGTGCCGGACAGCGTTCTCTTTAACGAAAACACGGCGCTGATTAAAAATGACAACAATGACGGCGGTCATGTTGAAGTCTCCGGCAAATTTACTTACGGCAGCTTCGCTTCTCACACCCCAACTATTGGATGGATCGGCAGCATCCTGGTTCACGAAAGCGGAAACGTTGAAGCTAAGAATGGTGAATATGCGGTATGGGATATTGAAAACAACGGCGTAATCCACGTTGATAAAGGATCAATACTGCACTCCCACAATTACACCGGAACCGGAGACTGGCTAAACGAAGGTCAGATCTGGTTAGGAAATCACCATAGCGGTCAAGTCGCCGATAAAGACCATATTCCGTTTGACATCAAAGGTAAGTTTGAAAATGCCCAAGGAGCTATTTTCAGCTCTGCTAATAAAACCAACCTTATTGTCAGCAACGAACTTTTGAATAAAGGCACCGGACTTTATTCAGTCCTGACGGTTGCCAAAGACGGTTCTTCACACAATAAAGGAGAGGAAAGCGGAAAAGCCATTGAGGTCCAAGAAGGAGGCAAGCACGTAAATGAAGGCAGCTCTTTCTTTAAGAAAGTCTCTGTTGCCGGCCTGATCCAGAACTTCAAAGACTTCGTTATTGGAAGCGAGTCATCAACTTCCACATTAGCTGATCCGGTTACTGATGCGGATGCCGATCAGAAAGCTTTTGAAGTAGCTGCCGGAGGCCGATTCGAAAACAAGGGCAATTTAGCTGCGTCCGGTATTCAAACCTCTCAAATCGCAGGCGAATTAGACAACACCGGAGTGGCCAATTACAACGACATGGTCATTGCCGATTCCGGTTCTTCCACCACCTCCAATTACGAAAAAGGTGAGTGGCTCACAGTAAACGGCTCTCACAGCAACAGCAAGGTTTCAATTTGGAACCGCATTGATGTTGCAAAGACCGGTAAACAAGAAAACTCCGGTTCTCTGGATGTGGGGTCGAGCTTTAACGTGGCAGGTGAATTTGTTAATACTGCCACCGGAACGCTTGACGCATCCAAGGTTGAGAATACTGAGGTCAGCGGTACTTTGACCAACGCCGGTCAGGCTCAGTACAAAGACATGACAATTCATGCCGGTGGAAATTCAATTAACAGCGGCTATGAAAAAGGAGAATGGCTCAAGATTGAAGAAGGCGGCGCTCACTCTAATTCCGGCACGTCGATTTGGAACAAACTCAATATTGCAGGCAGCCTCACCAACGAAAAAGGCGGCAGCTTAGATGCCACTAAAGTCGAAAACACGGAAGTCACCGGCAATCTGACGAACAACGGAATCGCCAATTACGACGATATGACCATCAAAGACGGCGGTGTCTCAGACAACAAAGTCTATGAAAAAGGTGATATTAAGACAGTCGGCGAAGACGGTACTCATAAGAACTCCGGTATTTCCATCTGGAACGAAATCAAGATTGACGGCGGTGATTTTGAAAACACCGGAAAGACCGATACCGACAAACTGATTATTGACGATGGAAAAGTCGAAATCGGAGGCGGAGAACTCAATGCCAAAGATACTGACCTAAACGGAGGAGATTTGGTCATTGGCAACGATAAGCCGTTAGCCGATGAAAACAAGGCTCAGGTCGAATTTAAGACCGACAGCAAACCGATCGATACCAATATCTACGTTAAAAACAACGGCGATTTAGGATTGGGTGAGGATGCCCTTGATTTTGCAGATGTCGTCCAAGCGCTGAGAATTCCTGATGTGCCCTCTCGTCTCGTCGTGACCGAACCGGTTGTGACCGGCCCCGAAGGCGGTATTGCCGTCGGGCCTGAAGTCTGGACAAGCGAAGATGATCATGTCCAAATCGGTAACGGTGATTTGTATTTTGCTGACGGCAGCTACACGGTTATTAAAGCTCCGGTTGCCGCTACCACTCCAATTTTCACAACAACAAGCGATATCGCCAAAGTAACGGTTGAGCCCGGAGCTACTTTAGTGCTAGGCGCTCTCGAAGAACCGGGAGACTACTCAATTGTCAGCGGCTTCATTACCGCAGGCAATGAAGACGACAACGGCTGGATCGGCGGTTGGATCGCTAAAGAAAATCTTCAGGCATTAGCTCAACCCGGCACCGGGTTGGAGTGGATTCTGACACTGCACAATGATCCGAAGAACATTTGGGTCAACGCGCAGCTCGCTGACATCAGAACGCTGTACCCGGACATTGTCATTCCAAACAATGTGAATAAAGCCCTCAACGGTCCCTGCAGCGGGGGCCCGGATGAACAGCTGATCTGCAAGATCCTCAAGGATAAGACCGCCGGGCGTGATCTGAAGACGAAGTTATTGAATTCTGTCGTGATGATCGGTCAAGCGAGCGGTGCCTTGTCTATCACGAATGACTTAGCTGACAATGCGACAGATTCGATTGAAAAGCACCTCTCCTTCCGTGATTACGGCTACTCCAACGGTTATCTGAAGGATTACTCAGGTCTGCATTTGTGGGCTGATATTCTGGGAACGCATCTGAAGACGAAGTCTTTAGACGGAGCCGGAAATATGACCGGAGGCTACAAGGCTTACGCCGGAGGGCTGATCCTCGGTGCTGACCATCAGTTTGAAGCTATGCCGTCTGTAAGAGCCGGATTTGCAGCTTCCTACCAGAAAGGAAAGGCTGATTCCCTCGGTGACTACATTGACACCAAGAACAAATTCAGCCAATGGATGCTGCACGGCTATGTTGCCAAGGACTTTGGCAATGATCTGAACTGGATTAGTTCTATCAATGTCGGCCAGAACATCAGCAAGGCCTCTCAAGGTTTGCCCTCTTGGTCCGGTTTCAGCAAAGCGGACGCGCGAATCAAGAATACGGTAGCTAATGTTGCCACAAAGCTTGAAAAGAACCTGCAAGTCTCGGACAACTTCCAAGTGATTCCTCATGTCGGCGCTCGCTGGCTGCGCACCCACACGCAGGGCTACAGCACCAAGCTCGATGGTCAGAAGGCTTTTAACTATGGCCAGACTTCTACGAACTTGCTGCAACTTCCGGTTGGTGTCGGACTCCAAGGCGAAGCCTATTTCGGAAGCTGGACAGTCCGTCCGCAGGCTGATCTGACCTTCACCTACAACATTGGGAATCTGAAGAACACGACCAAGGTCTCCGGTGTTTCTATCGGTGAAATGGACTCAATGACCAATGAGTTTGCCGGACGTTTCGCGTCCAAGGTGCAGGCCGGTTTCCAA
>USHK01000199.1 GCA_900554375.1 uncultured Sutterella sp. | reverse complement strand
GTAAGGAGTCGTCGGCAGCGTCAGATGTGTATAAGAGACAGGGGAAAGACGCATGATTTTACTTGTTTTTCCCAAAAAAACAAGTCACAAACTCGGGGGCTTGATGCACCCGGCAGTGTAGTGACTGCCGTGCACCCCCGAAGTTTGGGACTCTCGGTCGCACCGTCCACAACATCTGCTGTGGACGGTTTGTTTTTTTGCGACTTGATTTTTTTCAGGTATCCCGCTTAAGCCCTCCGGTTAGAGGCGCGGGAGGCACCTTGTTTCAAAAAGGCTTCCGATCAGAGACCGGAGCCGAAGCCCTTGAAGTTGGTCTTCTTGAGCAAGTTTTCGTACTGGTGAGACATCATGTAAGCCTGAACCTGATTCATGAAGTCCATCGTCACAACGACCACGATCAGCAGCGAAGTGCCGCCGAAGTAGAACGGAACGTTGAATCGCAGGTTGAGGAACTCAGGAACCAAACAGACAAACACTAAATAGATCGAACCGGCAAGTGTTAAGCGAAGCAAGACCTTGTCAATATAACGAGAGGTCTGTTCGCCCGGACGAATACCGGGAACGAAAGCACCGCTCTTCTTGAGGTTCTCTGCTGTTTCTTTCGGATTGAAAACCAATGCCGTGTAGAAGTAAGCGAAGAAAACAATCAAGGCAGCGTAGAGCAATGTATAAAGCGGTTGACCCGGAGAAAGAGATGCCGCTAAGTCACGAATCCAGCGAGTGGAATCGCCGCTGGTAAACCAACTGGCCAAAGTAGCCGGGAAGAGAATCAGCGAAGATGCAAAGATCGGCGGAATCACGTTGGCCATATTTATCTTCAAAGGAAGATAAGAGCTTTGGCCACCGTAAATACGATTTCCAACCTGACGTTTTGCATAGTTGACGGTAATACGGCGTTGTCCTCTTTCGATGAAGACAACAAAAGCCGTCACCAGCATCACGATCGCGATAATGAAGATCGCAGACAGAGGTCCGATCGCGCCGGTGGAAACCAACTGGAACAAACCGCTCACCGCAGCCGGAAGACCGGCGACGATACCTGCGAAGATGATGATCGAAATGCCGTTGCCGATACCGCGCTCTGTAATCTGCTCACCTAACCACATCAGGAACATGGTGCCGGTAACCAGAGAAATCACACAAACGCTGCGGAAGAAGAAACCTGGATCAATGACCAAACCCGGCTGAGTTTCCAGCGCCACGGCAATACCGAGGGCCTGGAATAAGCCGAGAAGCAGCGTACCGTAACGGGTATACTGCGTGATCTTTCTTCTGCCGGACTCGCCTTCCTTACGCAGAGCCTCCAAAGAAGGAAGCACATAAGAAAGCATCTGCATGATAATCGATGCCGAAATGTACGGCATGATACCAAGCGCGAAAACGGAGAAACGGGACAGGGCGCCGCCCGAGAACATGTTGAACAGCCCTAAGATGCCGCCCTGTTGCTGATTAAACAGCTCTTTTAAGGTATCTGGATCGATACCGGGAACCGGAATATGCGTGCCGATACGATAGACAACGAGAGCCAAAACAAGAAAAATCAGACGTCTGTATAAGTCGCCGTATTTACTGCCGGCTTTCGCTGGAATGTTCTTGGCCACGTTTAATTCCTTATCTCAAATTATTTGTCAGCGTCTACAACAACGGAACCACCGGCAGCTTCAATAGCAGCCTTGGCGCCTTTGGTGACAGACATACCGCGGACGGTAACCTTGCGAGTGATTTCTCCGGAGAGGATCACACGGGCGTCCTTCATATTGGATTTGATCACATTAGCGTTGATCAAATCTGCCAGGTTGACTTCATCCAGGCCCAATTTTTCGAGGTCGCTCAGACGAACTTCCGCAACAAATTCATGAGTCCAGGATGTGAAGCCGCGTTTCGGCAGACGACGATGCAGAGGCATCTGACCGCCTTCAAAACCGACTTTATGGAAGCCGCCTGCACGGGACTTCTGACCTTTGTGGCCGCGGCCTGCAGTCTTGCCCCAGCCGCTGCCGACACCGCGACCTACGCGGTGAGAAGCGCTCTTAGAGCCGGCTGCCGGCTGAATAGTATTAAGTTTCATTGTCTAATCCTCAATTATTCAGCACGAACCAGGTAGGAGACCGTGTTGATCATGCCGCGGACGGCAGGAGTGTCTTCCAGCTCACGTGTCTGACGAATTTTCTTGAGACCCAGACCGAGAACAGTCTGACGATGGGCTTTTTTGCAGCCGATCGGGCTCTTGACGAGAGTCACTTTAACGGTTTTCTTTTCCATTTCTAAACTCCAGATTCTTAACCGATGAGTTCTTCAACGGTCTTACCGCGCTTGGCAGCAATTTCGCTCGGAGAACGAAGTTTGCTCAATGCATCAAGAGTGGCACGAACCATGTTGTAAGGATTGGAAGAGCCATGGGATTTAGCAACGATGTTGCGGATACCCATCACATCGAAAATGGCGCGCATCGGGCCGCCGGCAATAACGCCGGTACCTTCGGGAGCCGGATGGAGCATAACGCGGGAAGCACCGTGGTGGCCTTCAACAGCGTGGAAAATCGTACCATTGCGAAGAGGCACTTTTTCCATTGCGCGGCGAGCCTGATCCATTGCTTTCTGAACGGAAACAGGAACTTCACGGGACTTGCCTTTGCCCATACCGATGCGTCCGTCGCCGTCACCAACCACTGTCAAAGCTGCGAAACCGAGAATACGGCCGCCTTTAACAACCTTGGTAACACGATTGACCGCAATCATTTTTTCGCGAATGCCGTCGTCCTGTTCCTCGGCAACTGCGTTTTTGGGATTCTTTGCCATTTAGCTATTCCTTAGAACTTGAGACCGGCTTCGCGCGCTGCGTTGGCAAGCGCGGCAATACGGCCATGAAAACGATATCCGGCACGGTCAAATGCGCAAGACTCAATTCCGGCAGCCTTTGCTTTTTCAGCAATACGTGTACCGATGAGTTTTGCAGCGTTGACGTTGCCGCCCTTTCCTGTCACACCGGCTAACTGGGCACGAACTTCAGGTTCGAGCGTAGAAGCAGCGCAAAGAACATTCTTGCCGTCGGCAGAGATGATCTGAGCGTAGATGTGCAGGTTTGTACGATGAACAGTCAGGCGATTAACCTTCATGTCCTTGATGCGGGCACGCGTGGCACGCGCACGACGCAGACGATTTTGTTTCTTGTCGATCACTTTAAGCCTCCGCCCGCTTATTTCTTCTTAGTTTCCTTGATGATCACAACTTCATCAGCATAGCGGACACCTTTGCCCTTATAGGGTTCAGGTTCGCGGTAGCTGCGAACTTCAGCAGCAACCTGTCCGACTTTCTGCTTGTCAGCGCCGTGAATCACGATTTCAGTCGGTGTCGGGGTCTTGACTTCGATTCCTTCAGGCATCTTGTAAGCAACAGGATGAGAGAAACCGAGGGACAGATTCAGGACGTTGCCCTGAGCCTGAGCCTTATAGCCCACGCCAACTAAATTTAATTTTTTGGTGAAGCCTTCGGTCACACCGATGTTCATTGCGTTAACCAAAGCACGGAGCGTACCGCTCATGGCGTTGGAGCTGTCTCTTATACACATCTCCGAGCCCACGAGACGCTCATGAATCTCG
>USHK01000198.1 GCA_900554375.1 uncultured Sutterella sp. | reverse complement strand
TCTACACGTAAGGAGTCGTCGGCAGCGTCAGATGTGTATAAGAGACAGCTATGCATTCCGAGTGTATAACCACCGGTCCGCTAATTAAAATCGTCCCGTAGTATCTCACACACCCTATTCTGCCACGACATGATATTACTTTTTGTAAGTAACTTGCCCCGATCAGGCCTAAGTAATTTTTCCTGTTGTATATTTGCAACAAGGGAACCGCTCACCCAAACCTGATGTATGCATTGTGCTTCAACCGCGTAAATAACGTTTGATAACACATCCAAAACGGGCATAGTTACAAGCTGTGACATGTCGATAACAGCTAGGTCCGCGAACTTCCCAACTGCAAGGGAGCCCACGACACGATCCAATTTTAACGCGTTAGCTCCGTTTATTGTTGCCATACGAATAATTTGATTGACCGTGAGCTGCGTCGGGTCTTGAGAAATTCCCTTAGCGATGAGTCCGGCCGTCCTCATTTGCTCAAACATACTCAGTGAGCAGGCGCTCGCGGCTCCGTCGGTCCCCAGGGCGACATTAACACCGGCGTTTAAAAGTTTAACGACGGGGCTTGCACCGCAGCCGAGCCGCATGTTGCTGACAGGGCAATGGACTACAGAGGCTCCGCTTTGAGCAAGCAGTTCAATGTCATGGTCTGAAAGAGCAACGCAATGCACGGCAATGGTGCGCTCGTTCAGACAGCCCAATTTAGACAAATATTCCACCGGAGAGCAGCCGAATTCTTTTATGGCATTCTGTCTTTCTTCTTCTGTTTCGGAAAGGTGGATCTGCCAGGTTGTATCGAGCTCTTCTGCGAGCCGCATTGAAGCTTGGAGCGCCTCCGCAGAAACAGAATAAGGCGCGTGCGGCGCAATATTTACCGAGAGTCCGGGATCGTTTTTATGACGATCGTGAAAGAAGCGGGCGCCGGAGAGCGAATCTTCCTCCCCTTTGAATTCGGCGTTCGGATACTTAATCACAAAAGCGCCTTGAACGACTCGCAGCCCCGTTTCACGCAGAGCTTTTGAGGCGGCATCAGGGAAGAAATACATATCGTGGCACGTCGTGGTACCTCCTCTTAGCATTTCGGCGCCCCCGAGAAGTGCGCCTTGGTAGACGAATTCGGGGCTCATCAGCTGTCCTTCAATCGGCCAAATGCATTGGGTAAGCCAATTGGGTGTTGTCAGGTCGGGGCCTACACAGCGCAGCAGATTCATGGAGGCGTGAGTGTGGCAGTTCACGAATCCGGGCATCACAACGTTATCCCGCAGTTCAAAGACTTCTTTGGCTTCGACGTTTTTAAGGTCGGCCGGCGGAATTAGAGCGGCTATTTTTCCGTTTTCAATGGCCAGCCCGTAGTTCTCCAACACTTCGGCTTCGCCTTCAAGCGGAATGATCCAGCGGGGAAGAAGGAGCTTGTCTGTCTGCATATTCTTCTCCTATTAATTAGAGGTTTTTCGGTTGAAATGGTTCGATAGCGTTGAGCGCATCTTTCATCAGCTCTTTTTGTTTAGCCAAATCATAGACCGCCTGAAGCTCGAGCCAGAAGATTTCCTCCAGCCCGAAATACTTTGATAACCGGAGAGCGGTATCCGGAGTAATCGAACGCTTGCCGGCAATAATTTGGCTTAAACGTGTCTGAGGTATGTGAATGTCTTTGGCAACGCGGTAAACAGAAAGTGTCAAGGGGTCCAGAAACATGGTCTTAAGAACCGTCCCGGGATGAAGTCCTTCTAAATTTTCCATAGTAACGTACCTCGTTAATATCGAGCTACGATAGCATATTAAAAACGCTTTATAAGCGTTTTGAGGCACAGAAGCGTTAAGTCCACTAAAATTGACGAGTTATTTTTACAGTCCGTTAGCCCGGACGCATTAAGAAGGATTTGTTAGATGGCTGACAACGACCACAACAACGAAAACGACAAAGACAAAGAAGAGCAGAAACAGGACGTTTCTGAAGAAACCGGTTCTGAGAAACCCGAAAATCAGGATGAAGAGTCCGGCGACGCAGGCGAAGGCGAGAAAAAGAGAAGCCGATCCCGTAGCCGCCGCGAAAACTCACCTGACTGGAACCTCATTCGTGCCCAGGTCAATAAGGCAGAGCCGATTTCTCTTGAAGACGAAATGAAACGCTCTTACCTTGATTACGCCATGAGCGTAATTATGGGCCGAGCACTGCCGGATGTGCGGGACGGTTTGAAACCCGTTCACCGCCGCGTGCTTTTCGCGATGTTCGAATTGAACAACATGTGGAACACACAGCATAAGAAATCCGCTCGTGTGGTCGGTGATGTGATCGGTAAGTATCATCCGCACGGTGACGCTGCTGCTTACGAAACCATCGTTCGTATGGCTCAGGACTTCTCGATGCGTTATCCGCTGGTCGACGGTCAGGGCAACTTTGGTTCCGTGGACGGCGACGGCGCGGCCGCGATGCGTTACACCGAAGTTCGCTTGAAAAAACTCTCTTCCGAAATGCTTCGCGGCTTGGATGAAGATGCTGTCGACTTCGCTCCGAACTATGACGGAACTCAGAAAGAGCCGACGGTTCTTCCGACGGTGTTTCCCGAACTGCTGATCAACGGCTCCGCGGGTATTGCCGTTGGTATGGCGACGAACATTCCGCCGCACAACCTGCGCGAAACCGTAAATGCTTGTTTGTTAGTTTTGCGCAACCCCGAATGCACCATCGATGAAATTATTAAAGTCATGCCGGCGCCGGACTTTCCGACAGGCGGCATACTTTACGGCCTGTCGGATGTTCATGAAGCCTATCGCACCGGACGCGGTAAAGCGATTATTCGCGCCAAGACCCATATTGAAGAATGGGATAACGGCAACCGAGAATCCATCATTATCGATGAGATTCCGTATCAGGTGAACAAGCGTTTGCTCCTTGAGAAGATCGCCCAGCTCGTTGCCGAAAAGAAGATCGACGGCATGTCTTTTGTGCGAGACGAATCCGATAAAAACGGTATGCGCGGAGTGATCGAATTGAAGCGCGGTGCCAACGCCAGCGTCGTTCTCAATCTTCTCTATAAAAACACTCAGCTGCAGGACAGCTTCGGCATCAATTTGGTGGCCCTCGTCAACGGTCAGCCGAAACAGCTCAATATCAAGGAAATTTTGGTTGAGTTCTTAAGCTTCCGGCGTGAGGTTGTCACTCGTATCACGATGTTCCGTCGTGATAAAGCTCGAGCTCGTGTCTACTTGGTCGAAGGTCAGGCTATTGCCTTGGCCAACTTGGATGACTTCATCAACATCATCCGCACTTCAGCTAACGCCAAGGAGGCTGAAGACAGACTCCTGGAACGCGAATGGGCGGCTCATGAAGCCGCAGAGATGATCAAACGCGCCAATCTCGATAAGAAATTCCTGCGTCCTGAGGACGAAGATATGACACTCGGCTTAACGGATCAGGAAACTTACCGTTTAAGCTCTCTGCAGGCAAAGAACATTCTTCAGATGCGCCTGCAAAGCTTGACCGGCCTGGAGCAGGATAAGATTCACGCGGAATACAAAGAACTCGTGGACACCATTATTGATTTGACCGACATTTTGGCCAAACCCGAACGCGTCACCGCCATCATTGCGGAAAGCCTGGAAAC
>USHK01000197.1 GCA_900554375.1 uncultured Sutterella sp. | reverse complement strand
AGCCCCGCGCCCTCCCTGCGACGGAAGAAGATAAAAAAGCGCTGCCTTATCCTTTCTCCACGGCTAATGAACTCATGGAACAGTGCCGTAAAAACGGACTGAGCATGGAAGCCGTGATTCGGGCCAATGAAGAAGTCATCCGCAGCCATGAAGTGATCGACGATACCTTAGATCATATTTGGTCTGTAATGAGCATGTGTATCGACCGCGGGTTGAACGCTAAAGGATGTTTGCCCGGCCCTCTGAAGGTAAAACGCCGTGCCAACGAACTCTACGAAAAGCTCCTCAACAGCCCGCTGAAAGTCGCGGACGATCCCCTTCAGGTGATTGACTGGATCAATGCTTACGCTTTTGCCGTGAGTGAAGAGAATGCAGCGGGCGGCCGCGTTGTTACTGCTCCAACGAACGGAGCAGCCGGCGTCATCCCCGCCGTCATTAACTATTATCGTCAGTTCATCCCGCAGGCAAATAAAGAAGGTATTCGCACGTTCCTTTTAGTCGCCGGCGCCATCGGTGCGCTCTACAAAAAGAACGCATCTATTTCCGGAGCAGAAGTCGGCTGTCAGGGCGAAGTCGGCGTAGCTTGTTCTATGGCAGCGGCCGGATTAGCCGCAGCACTCGGGGCCTCCAATGAACAAATTGAAAACGCCGCCGAAATCGGCATGGAACACCATTTGGGCCTAACCTGCGATCCCGTCAGAGGACAGGTACAAATTCCTTGCATCGAACGCAACGGTATTGCCGCTGTCAAAGCGGTCAACTCCGTCCGTTTGGCCATGATGGGAGACGGCTCCCATTATGTCAGTCTGGATCAAGTGATCGAAACTATGATGCAGACCGGCAAGGACATGGCAAATAAATATAAAGAAACCAGTCTCGGCGGATTAGCCGTTTGCGTCGTCGAGTGCTAAAGGAAAAAGTATGAGTCGTAGAGTTCCGGCATTTGTCGCCAAACATGCCAATTTAGAAAGAATGTGGAATTTCGGTATGTTCGTGATGGAACGTATCGACAAAGCCTCTTTGAAACAGGTCGCATCCTCGCTGACGCTAACGACTCTTCTTTCCATTGTTCCGGCTTTAGCCGTCATCATGGCGGCCTTTTCTGCCTTTCCCCTGTTCGCTCCTTATCGCGAAGCTTTTGAACAGTTTATTTTTTCAACCCTTCTGCCTGAACAATACAGTGACCAGATCTTGGGTTACATCAAACAATTTGCCACTCAAGCTGCCGGTTTAACTGCTTTCGGTTTAATTGGTTTGATGGTATCGGCTCTGCTTTGTATTGCGACCATCGACTCAGCTTTAAATTCGACGTATGAAGTTCTAAAACTCAGAAGTTTATGGCAGAGAGTGCTCATGTACTGGGCACTTCTCACCCTTGGACCCGTTGCTATCGGCATCAGTCTTGCAGCTTCTTCCTACTTAACCGGAATGGCGATGTCAGGCCACTTATCCGTCTACGCCCAGTGGCTTATTCCGATCGGCCAATTAATTTTTCAATCTATTATCCTTGCTGCGCTTTATAAGTACGTTCCGAACTGCCGAGTTCTTTGGAGGGATGCGCTTGTCGGAGGTGTTCTGATTGCCTTAGTTTTTACGGTTTTCCGCTGGGGCTTCGGCATCTATGTCATGCGCGGTTCCTATACAACGATCTACGGAGCTTTTGCTGCGATTCCGGTTCTGTTGACCTGGATGTACATAAACTGGATGTTTGTGCTTGCCGGAGCGGCTATCACAGCGACGCTCCCGATGCTGCGCGCCAAACGCTATAAGGATTTCGACAAGAGCGGAGACGACTTGCTCTCAGCTGTTGCCCTCCTTCGCATCCTTATGCTCGCTAAGGAATCCGGCAATCCTCAAATGACCAATATCGAACTTGCCGACAAGATTGGAAGTTATCCGGAAGCTGTCGATGCGCTGCTCTCTCGACTGATTCAGACCAATTATGTCGTTAAGATCGGTTCAGATGCAACCAGCAGCTGGGCGCTTCTGGCCGACGCACACAGCAAGACGCTTGAAGAATGTTTTGAGGAATTCTCAATGGATATGACCAACTCGCTGCTGCAGGGAGACACGGCAGAAAGCCGCTGGGTTAAAGAAGGTCTGAACGATCAGTGGCTTCAAACCCCTATGAGAGAAGTCTTGAATTAGTTCTCAGGCGTTTTCGTAATATCGACCCAGCCTGTGCAGCAGGAAGATGTTTCTAATTCAGGAATCGTCAGTTCGACGCCGGTATCGGACGTCCCGCAAGCCGGCAGCACAGAATCCATGCTTTTAAGAGAATGGTCTAAATAAACCTTTACACCTTCATTGATTCCAAACGGACATACGCCTCCGGGCGCATGTCCGATGATTTGTTCACATTCCTCCGGCTTAATCATTTTGGCTTTGGCAGCAAAAGTATGTTTGAACTTCGCGTTATCGATCCGCGCATCACCGACTGTCAATATGAGAATCGGTCCGCTCGGAAGCATGAACGACAGGGTCTTGGCAATCTTCTTTTCTTCACAGCCGAACGCCTTGGCTGCAAGCGCCACAGTTGCTGTCGATTCCTTTGCAATTCGGATTCGATCCGAGAGACCGAATTTCTCCAAATGCTTTTTCGCTTTCTCTAAAGACAATTTCTACTAACCTTACTTGAGCCAGTGCAGGCACCTTCTAACCCGCACTATTTTTATTACATATATTTGAAGAAAGAGAGCGCCAATACCACTAAAACGCCGCTCATCAGGGGAACCCAGGTGCGCTTGACGAGAACCAAAGGATTTACCTTAACGGAAGCCGAAACAATAATGATGACGGCCGCGACAGGAGACATAGAGCGGAACAAATTCGACATGCACTGCATAGGAAGCGCGACCATGATCGGATCAATTCCTGCTTTTTGCGCAATCTGCGGAATCAGCTCAATGAAGCTGTAGAACACCGCATTGCCTGAGCCGCTGATAAATGTGATCAACCCTGTAATGCCTGAGAAAGCCAGCATCAAACCAACTTTGGCATTTTCGAAATTGGAAATGGAATTCGAAATCGCGTCGATCAAACCCATGACACGAAGTCCGAATACCATAGAAGAAGCCGCAACGATTAGGACGACTACCTTGGAGAAGCCGTCGCCCATTCCTTTGAAGAAGATGCCCAAATCTTTCATGCCGGCTTTGATGTTGCGTTTTCTTATCAACTCGCAGGCAAAAGCCAAGACCAATGAGAACAACGTAATTTCGACCAGACCGACTTTAGCTTTTCTAAAGAACACCCAGAAGAAAATGACTAAAACCAACGGGAGGATCGGAAAAATAAAGTACCAAGTCGGTGTGTTTTTCTCAGGACGTTCGGCCTCAATAAAAGTTTCTTTATCCAGCTCCTTCAACATTCCGGCGTCTTTCTTATCCAAGTAAGTCTGCCAAAAATAGTGAACAATGCCCATGACAAACAGAGCGGGAATGGTAATCGGGGCTAAATGGAACGCGACGTAGTCGACGACATTATCAAAACCTAAAACTCTGGCCGCCACCACATTGTCTCCTCCCAGCGGTGTCGGAACAATGGTCGCCGTAGTCGCAATCAGTGCCGCAGCCGTTAATGTCTGTCTCTTATACACATCTGACGC
>USHK01000196.1 GCA_900554375.1 uncultured Sutterella sp. | reverse complement strand
ACGTAAGGAGTCGTCGGCAGCGTCAGATGTGTATAAGAGACAGAATTTCTCGCGCCGAAACCGTCCTTATTCGTCTTGGAACCCAACACAACAATCACAATATCGCTTTGTCGCCCCTGCAGTGTGTGTACGGTGCCGACACGATCAACGTCGAACCAATAGCCGGTTTTCTTAATTCTCCTGCGAAGCGTCGCAGCCGCTGTTCGAAAAGGAGTGCAGATAAGGACGGATTTCTTTTCGAAAACCAATCCTTGAAGATGCTTCATAGCAATTTGTGCGTCGATATGGTTCAGAATGTCCTCGGCCGCATCCACTTCCTCAGGTACGCAATTAGAGAAACTCGGACGGGAAGGAACAACATCCGCCCAGAAACTCTCGATAAAACTTTCCGGTGTTTTATCCACTTTCATTTCCGTCGGGAGTACCATTTGACCCGCATAGGCGATCCGATTGCAGATATTAAACATCGGAGGATAGCTTCTTCTCTGCAGTCTCAGGGGCAGTCCGGACCAAATCTTGTGCTCTTCCGGCCCTACAAATGCGCCAAAAGGATTTGCACCGTCGGCAAGCTTCTGAAGACTATGCAGATGAGGTGACCATTTCCTCAAAAGTTCGTCTTTCCCGCAAAGAAGTTCGGAAAGCGATCCCGGCAAGGTGACGACGGGTGTGAGCTGAAGCGGGTCTCCTACCACGAGGAACCGTTTGGCCTTCTGCATAAGAAGAAGGGAAGACTGAGGTGTGGCCTGGGAGGCTTCATCCACAATGACCCAGGGCAGCGAGGACGAAAGAAAATTGTTGAATCTAAATGCCGCCGAGGCAAAAGTCGTCGAGATAACCGGAATCAGAAAAGACAACGTTCCGAGGAAAGACAAGCGATGAGGCGAAACCAGATCATACATATTGGCCGTAATCGAGCCGCGAATGCCGTCGATGAAATCCTTTTTCTTAGCTAAAACAGCCAGACGGTGCAGCTTAAGTGCAGAAAGAAATAAACGAGTTCTTGCCCTGTCCAGCTCTTCATCTGTAAAAAGACGGCGTCCGTGATTTTTTTCTTTCGAACCTCCGGAAAAATCAAAAGGATTTTCACCTGATTCTCCTTTCTTCGAACCGAAAGCGCGAAGCACCGAATCTCTGAAAGCACGAGCAGTCGCCGGCCTTTCCTCAGACACTTGCGCAAACCTCTTTATATCAGCCTTATAGTCCGGCATTTTTGATGCAATGCGCTCATGAACATCGCAGTAAAGTTCTTTAAATCGCTGTGTTTCTTTTTTCCAATTTGCTCGAATTTCAGCAATTCCTCCTTCTTTGCGAATCTCTTCTTCCAAGACATATTGAAGATAAGGAATCGCTCCTCTAGGTGTTTTGTGATTGCTGAAAAGTGTTTTCCAAAGACGAGTCCAATTTTCTGATTTGCCCAAAGGCGCAGAAACCAATCCCCAGGCCTCTTTGCTTCTATTTAATTTATTGGCAAGGTCAGAAAAGTAATCAAACGACTCATCGAATCCGTAGTCAAACGGAAGCTCCTTGGTGATGTTTTCAACCGCATTATTATTGTTCGAAGCAACAATTATCGGGTAGTCCTCAACATACTCCTTTAAAAGGACAGGAACCTGCTCTCCTCTCCAACCGGCCTTCAGTTCAAATAGCGGAGCCGTTCCGATATCTTCGATATTGGCGAGCACTGCGGCCCGATTGATCACAATCTCCGTTAACAGCTCCTTTAAAAGCATGGTTTTCCCGGTTCCGGGAGGACCGTTTACAGAAATAATCGGATCCACAGGAGGTGCCCAAATCATGGTCGAAAGTGCGACCTGCTGGCACGGAACTAAATAATTTTTGATATCACTCGGCCAGCGACCGAAAATCATCCTTTCCGGATTAGCCATCTCCAGAAACTTCTTAGGATTCGCTAAAAGATCGCAACGATCCGGGTTGTCATAGGCTAAAGAAAAGAATCTCTCGGAAACCGGACTTAGCACTCTTGAAGGCGGTTCTGTTTGAATACGCTTTTTCGTTTTCTCCAAAAATTCAATATAAGGAGAATTCATAAAGTCGAAGTAGAGAGGCTTCGGACGTTCGTAGTAATTAACGACGACCCAGATACGGTAAGAAGGACCAAGTCCGGCTTTCTCCAGCCATGTCTTGCACAGACTGTCTATTTTGTTGAGATCGAGGAAGTTTTGAGGAGGATTCAAATCTTTAATGAGTTTGAATCCCCGCTTTTCATCCGGCTTTAACTCCTTTCGGTTCAGATTATGGATGAGCATCCCAAAGAACTGTCGATCTTTTTCGCTGATCTTCTGAGCGGTTGTTTCTGTCTGAAGGGAAAGCTGACGAACCGCCGACGTATGAAGAATCTGTGCCACATCCGTCAAGAACTCAAAGCTCTCGCTGCCCTTCTGTTTGTTTGTTAGGTTGACAAGCTCACATAAAGCATAAGACGGTTCAACCGTCGCCATACTGATTTTTCCGAAATGATTGGCCCGCAACACTCCGAGGCAGATGAGGTCATCGGTTCTTTGTTCTTCAGCGCCGAAGTCTGACAAATCCTGGGAAATATCCAACAGATTAGACCTGAGAAGATGCTCGGCTCGATCTATGAATTCATTGCGGTTAACAATGCCGATACAAACCGTAAACATCCGAAAAAAGTCGGTCCTGTCCTCTTCTTTAGGGAGTTTCTGCAGCTCAATTTCAAGGCTGTCCCGCTGTGTTGTATCTTCGTTATCCCAAGTAAAAAGAGAAGATCGGGGCTGGTCCAAGCTTCCCGGCATCTCTTCGATCAGATCATTTTTGTCCAGATCAAATGGCGTTAACGCTTCTACATGCAGCCACAGCGAAAGAATTTTAGCGAGACTATCCTTATCTAACTTCATAGCAGCGGAAATATGTAATTCTTTTTTTGAGGTATATGCCTCATTGTATGAGTTTTCCCGAAAGCTATGAAATTAGAAAAGACCTCGATTAGCCTAAGAAGGTTAGAGGAAATAACGCCAATATGTCCATGCGGAGAAAATCAAGACCATCAACAAGGAGAGAACCCCGCATTTCCCTATAGTTTTCCAAAGACGGCTCTTGAAGTATTCCACTGTCACTAAGATGCAAAGATGGGTCGGCGTCACCATCTGTCCGGCCATGCCGTAAACCATTGCAATACCCACTAGAACAATATTGCCCGGTGCCATAAGAGCAACGATAGGCATAACGATCGCGATGTATCCTTGTCCCATTCCTGTCATGACCCCGAAAATAAAAGAGAGACAGGCAATGATCACAGACTGAGGCAGCGCAGAATTATTAAAGACATTGACGATTTCATCCAGCGTTCCGATAACCGTCAGCAACTGTATGAAATAAAGGATGCAAACGACATTAAAAAATAATTTCTTGTCCAAGCTTTCCGTAAAGACGCTCTTTACAGAGATCGGGCGCTTGAACCAGAAATAAAGAGGAATAAATGCCACGACAACCAGTCCCATAGCCAATGCAGCTTGGACGTCAAAGGCCACGATCAGGAGGAAGCTGGTGACAATCGGACCGAAAGCCAGAACCAAACTCTTCCAATCAATCGTTCTGTCATGCTGGGTATTCGTCGCCTTCTCCGGATCAGTAATTTTCAACGGGACAATCAAAAG
>USHK01000195.1 GCA_900554375.1 uncultured Sutterella sp. | reverse complement strand
ACGAGATTCATGAGCGTCTCGTGGGCTCGGAGATGTGTATAAGAGACAGTTTCTAGAGAGGGGAACAACGTAACTTCCGGCGGAGTCTTTTTGAAACAAGTGGAGAAACAAGAGGACGGGTCGCTATCTCGAATTAATCTTGCCGTTATGGGGGAAGATCCAGATAAATTATCAATCAAGGATGCAGAAAAAGTTCTCCGCTCAGCAGCACGTCGAGTTTTTGTAGATACAGGTGCTGAAAATTTGGAGACGAGCCAACTTAATGGAGAGGTCAAACACGGAACAGTGGCTATTAATGAGGGCTTGATCAATAAATATAGGGCGGCATATGCATTAAAACCGATTGGTTTGGTCGGAAACCCCGACGGAGTCAAGGAAATCGGATTTGAAAGCGAATCAAACAGCGGAGATGCAGCTTCCCGCTATCAATACGAAGGAGAGATCGTCGGAAGTATCGAAGGAGGAGATTCGCCCGGGACCGATGAGCCGCAAATTATTAATGACAAGACCTCAACAATGACAAGTATTGACGGAGTCGGACTGACTCAATACTTCATTTGGCGCCAAGATAACGAGACGCTTTACCAGCGACTCGGAGAAATAAGGGATGATGAAAGTGCAGAAGGTCCATGGGTCCGAGTAATCGGCGGAAGGAATAAGTACGATAAAAATGGAGTTTATTTCCGAAACGATTTTGGCGGCATTCAATTGGGCTTAGATAAAACAATAACGCATACAGAAAACGGAAAGTGGTTGGCGGGAGCCGGGTTAACTGTTCTTCGAGGAAACGCGGACTTATCTAACGGCGGTTCTGAGGAAAATAATATGGCCAGTTTAAGCGGTTACGGAACGTTCCTTTGGAACAACGATATGTATGTCGATTTAATGTTTAAATTGAGCCGGATGCACAATAAGTTCACTGCTGTTTCCGATAATTATGACTACATTTCCAGAGGTCGCTTTAACAATTATGCGATTCAGCTGGGCGCAGAAGCCGGGAAACGTATTTGTTTCGGAAAAGAAGAAAATTGGTTTGTTGAGCCGCAGTTCCAAATTTTGTACGGTCGGATTAAGGGAAATGGCTTTGATACAGACACCGCTGTCGGTGTTAGAACAAAAGCCATTAATAGCGTGATAGGACGAGTTGGGCTTTCAGGCGGATACAAAGGAAGTCTTGGCAGCGCTTTTGTCAAGGTGGACGGTCTTAGAGAGTTTACTGCTCGGTATCGTGCCGGCTATCACATGATCGGGGGAACTGCATATAACAGAAGCACAGTTAACCTAAAAGACAGTTGGTTAGATGTTGGCATTGGAGGGACGATGCATTTGTCTAAGAACACATCAGGTTTTGCACAGATCAAGCGCTCTTTTGGAGGTAAGCTCAGCCAAGAGTTCCGGGCCGATATCGGGTTGAGGTATGAATTTTGAAGATGAGAATGGATAGAAAAATTTAGCAGGCTCGTCAATGACTTTCTCCTCTTCATGTAAATGAAGAGGAGCCCGGCCTCTTCAGCGAAAATGCCTAAAAGTGAGGTACGAGCGTGACGAACGCCGGCGGTGAGTAGTTCAGATCTTGCACAACGGGTGGTATCACCTCTAAGAAACCTCACACGGCAGTTCTATCACCTGGACCTTTCCGACCGGAACGACTGCTATCCATCTCGCCCGCGGAGAAGTCCTCTGTATCTGCATAACAAATGTCATTGAGTTTCGCAGCCTGCGATAGTTTTTTCTCTCAAATGATCTAGTTAGACGTGAATTGGCGACGAGGCGGCGACGTAGCGATGATCAAAAAAAGTGTGTCAGACCGATAGCTTCCTCGGAAACGAATGCTCTTGACTTTTTAGGGCCATCATTCTTTTGTGTCGCGTACGCAGCATTAACTAAAAAATAAATGTTTGTCCTTTTGGTAAACGGGTACGCATATCCCAGCGACAAACCGGAAAGGCTGCTCTTACTGTAAGGAGAAGAAGAGGCAGAGCGCGTTTTGTTGAACCCGGCAGCTATCATTGCCTGACCGCCCCATATTTTGTATTCCGCACCGCCTAATACCGCGAATCCATTTAGATAGCTTTTTGCCCAAAGTTTATTGTAGGTGAAAAGCCATGCGCTGGTTCCATGCCAGAAGACTTGAGCACCGCCGTAAATTTTGAATCGGTCATACTTTACAGAGCCGCCGAAGGTAACAGAATAAGAGCTCTTCGGTTTTTCTCCGGTTGTTTTTTGGGAGTATGTGAGATGGTCGGCGCCGAAATTAAAATCCACTTTCCCGTTGTTGTATTGAAACCCCGTTCCGTAATAGTGACCCGTTGTCCTTTTCCCTTCCTCTCCGTGCTGAATACCGGCCGTATCTGGATCAATATCTTCCAAGGCATCGACGTCTCGCGAATACTGCAGTAGGAATCGTGTGTTCCCGATGTTCGGAGAACGATAGGAAACCGAATTGTCGACACGCTGGAAATTGAACATATAGCTCAGAGAGGTGACGGCAAATTGCCCGCATGAAGATCCAAAAGGAGTGTACCAAGCAGCAACGGCCATCGGACCGGCTGCGCTGGTAATGGCTCCAATACGGCCTAGGTACAGCTCGCCAAACGGTCCCATTACGTTCAGTGTCGACTCTCGGCCGAACAGCCTGTTCATGGTTTGGCTGCCGTCGTCATCTTTAAATCCTGAATCCAACATGAATCCGACAGAGTACCCGTTTCCTAAATCCTCGGTTCCTTTGATGCCCCAGCGTGCACCGCGGTAAACGCCTGAGCGAAGTTCAGTTACGTTTTTAACCGTTTTTTTACCTTTGTCATTCTTCTTTTGATAAGTGTGGACGACACCGTCATCAACAACGCCGAATAAGGTAATTTGGCTTTTGGCTTGGACTTGACCGCTCATGGAGCAAGGTATTGCAAGTGCGGCTGTGAGTGCTGCAAATTTGAGGGCGTGCATAAATGAACTCCTCGGGAAATAGTGGGTAGAAGGAGAAGGGCGAGATTGAGAGAAACGGTTCAATGCTCGAAAATATGGAGGCGGGAAGAGCGTCTGAACGAGAGACCGAAAATTGTTGCAAAAACCCGCTCCTCCAGTTAGGCGAGTAGTGAGGAGAAGCGGGTCTGTAAAATGCTCAGAGGTGACGTTTATTTTTCCTGAGCAGCGTTAGCGCCGGCGATACGGCCGGAAGTGTAGGCTAAGCCCAAACCAGTACCGGAAGTGTAGACACGGCGGTAGAAAGGACGGTTGGCGGTTTCACCGCCGGCGTACAAGCCTTTAATAACGGAGCCGTCAGCTCTTAAGACCTGGAACTTGTCGTTTGTCTGCAGACCTCCGATCGTGCCCATTGTCGAAGGAATGACGCGTACTGCATAGAAAGGAGCCTTATCGAAGGGAACCAGAAATTCCGGAGTTTTGTTGAAGACCGGATCTTTCTTGTTTTTGCAGGCTTCGTTGTACTGATCCATCGTGTTCCTTAAGGCGGCAGCAGGAACACCCATCGCTTTTGCTAATTCTTCCCATGTGTTGCCGTGCACAACTATTTCCGGGTCATTGTATTTAGACAAAAGTTCGTTCTTTGCCGGGTCTTTGCTGTCAAGAATAGCCCAAGCAGCCTTCTGAGCTGCGATCGGGTCGACGATATAAGGAAGGTCTTCTTTCTGTCTCTTATACACATCTCCGAGCCCACGAGACGCTCATGAAT
>USHK01000194.1 GCA_900554375.1 uncultured Sutterella sp. | reverse complement strand
ATACAGGTTTAAAACAAAAAGAAGTCAACCGTTTTTAGGAAATGACAAACCGATACTCTCATTCCTGCATTCATTCTCAAGGATGTCGCAAAAACTGAAGACATAAATCTTCTCATTTTCAATGAACTAGAGAAGGAAAGGGGAGCATTGGGAGAAAAAGCTCTGGAGACAAAAGTCGGCCTGCTCCACAGAGCGCTCTCTGTCGTGGGTGCCCAATCTTACAAACCAAAAGATCCTGAAGCCACTGTTCCGGTCCCTTTAAATTTAGTTTTTTATAAAGATTGGAACGCTGTCGGGCAGCTTTTAGAAAACTATTCATAACCGACAGCGTTTTTGGAGAAAATTAAATAGGTTCAGGAATAGAACGCTGCAGCTTCAGCAGAGTCTTTCGTATCATCGTCGATGGAGCCCAATCCTCTTTAGCTTTTCTCAACCCCGGGATACCTAGGTCCTCTTCACGGTTAATCTGCGTGAAGCGTTCCGGCAAAGTCTTGCATAAAGCGCTGGCCAAGGCAGGGTAGGCGCCTGTTACATTTCGGTCGGCCTTTTCTATATGAACGGAGAAGATGTTTTCACCTACGTCTGACCCATAGGTAAAACCATACATGTTTTCTCCGTCCATTAAAGCTCCGCCAATCAAACGGAATTCTTCAAAATGATCAAAGGCGAGCTCGATAGCGTCCCTCTCCGCTTCCAAGCTCTTTGTCATTTCGCCATAGTTGGCGTACCAATTCTTCAAAAAACCTCTTGCTTTTTCAATCAGTTCAGGTGTAAAGGGAACGAACTGAGCGTTCGGATAGGCTTTATAAAATCTTTTATTGAAATTACGTTTGCCGTGAAGTTCTCGACCCTCTAAGTTTTCGATCTTGTCGCGTTCATAAACATAGTCCCACCAAGAGTTGGACGAGACTGTTATGAAGTTGCGGTACCTCATCAACTCGGAAATTCTTTCCGTCATGAATGTGAAACGCCCGAATAAGATAACCGGTTCTTTGCAGCACTGGCATTCCGAAGCGATTTCTTCAATGATGGCCAAAGCCTTCTCGCTGCGCAGCGGGATGACATAGGCCGGGGGAATGTCGGGATAAGGGGTCCAATTTAATACTAGTTCACCTTGAGAAATGCCCCACTTAATATTGTATTCATTTGCCCGCCCTAACACGGAAGCAATAGAAAGATTGCAGTCACCGTTTTGCAGTTTGGGCAGCTGATCCTGAAGAAGCGGTAATTCGTTAAGCGTGACGGGTTTTAGTTCGATTGGCATTTCGTGGTTCGATTGTGGGAATTAAGTTAAGAATATACTATTCGGATCTGAGGCGATTATAGTTTCTTGCTCCGTAACGAGCACCGCAACAAGGGCAGCCATGGATTTCACTCATGTAGACGGCATCTTACAAATTCATCTGGATAATTTTTTTATTCTTGGTGTTGCCTGCCTATGTTACTTTCTCGGACGCTGGATCAAATCTGAAATCAAACTGTTGCAGGATCTCTCCATTCCGGTTCCGTTTATCGGGGGCTTGCCGGTTGCAGTTGTCTTGGCATGTCTCAAAATTTCCAATACTGCTGTTATAATTTTGAATCTAGAGCTAAATGCTCTGATTTTTCAATTCTTTCTAACCATGATGGCTCTGATGGGAAGCTGGAAACTCATTAAAACGGGCTTTGCAATTTCTATCATGTTTTGGTCTTTAGCAATGGTTCTGGGAGTTCTTCAGGCATTGCTCGGATTGGTTACCGCACAAGCTTTAGGCATGCACCAGCATTTGGGACTTCTCATGGGGACCATATCCATGATGGGAGGCACGGAAACACTTTCCAGTTTCATCCCTGCTGTTGAACAGTTAGATAAGTTTTCAGGTGCCTCACAAGCAGCCATGGGCGTCGCAACGCTAGGAATGGTTTGCTCCATGATAGTGAGCGCACCCATGGGCGAATATCTCATCAAAAAGTATTCACTTAAAAATCCTAATCGTAGTGAATTCGATAACTCCAGACTTATTCGGTCAATCCAACGGAACCTCAAGCCTTTTTATCAAACGCATACCGTTGAGTGTATCAAGATCATTGCGATCTGTTTTGTCTGTATGGCGCTCGGACATTTCATCAACCAAAAAATCCTAACCAACGTGTTCATTCCGGACTATACCGTCTGTATGGTGTGCGCCTTGATCGCTAGAAATTTTGCAGATGCCACCGGATGGTTCAGCGTAGACGGATTAGCACTGAGAACGATGACAAAGATTTTTCTCATCCTCTTCATCTTAGTTTCAACTTGTGCACTTCAGCTTGACTTGATTTTTGATCTTTCAGCGCCTGTCATCGCTGTATTTTTCCTTGAACTTGTCGTTAACGTTCTTTTTGCCCGATTTATCTATTTCAATCTTTTAGGCAAAGATTTTCGAGGAATGCTTATCGCGGTTGGTGGTTTGGCATTTTCCATGGGAATGGCCGGAAACGGTCTCAGCAACATGCAGAGCTTATGCGAAAAGTACGGGCCTAACACAGACGGTTTCTTAGTTGTCTGCGTCGTGGGCTTGATCTTATTGACGATCTCCAACACTTTCTTGATAAAATTTTTACTCACTATTTTCTAGCTTGAAGAGGTAAAAAATGGCAGACGAAATCGTTCTCCACGTCACAGAGGCAAATTACGAAGACACTGTCGTGAAATGCGATAAACCTGTTCTTTTAGCAATCGGAGCTCCTTGGTGCATCGACTGTAAACGAATCGAGCCGATGTTCATGGAATACGCTCAGAAGTACCATGACAAGATTCAATTTGCTCACTGTGATTTCGATACCGAAGCCGGGCTCAACGCTAAATTCCGCATCCGTCATATTCCGACACTGCTTTTAATCCGCAAAGGCGAAATCCTTGACACTCTGGTTGAACCGAAGAAAGTCGAAGCTTTCGATGAGTTCGTCCAAAAGGCTTTGAAAGAAATCTAATTTTCTGAAACTTTGACTGAACCGCGGCCGACGTCCGCGGTTTTTTCTTAATTGTCGTTAGCCAAAGCTTCCGCTCACGTACTGACGTGTTTTTTCTTCGGTGGCATGAGAAAAGATCTTTTTCGTCGGACCGTGCTCAACTAGCTCGCCCATGTAGAAGAATGCCGTGTTGTCTGAAATTCGCATGGCTTGCTGCATGTTATGCGTGACGATGATGATACAAAGATCCTTCTTTAGATCCTCCAACCCTTGTTCAAGTTTTTCGGTTGCAATCGGATCCAATGCGCTTGCAGGTTCATCCATAAGCAGCACTTCCGGCTCGACGGCCAAAGCTCTTGCTATACACAAACGTTGCTGCTGACCGCCCGAAAGAGAAAGGGCGGAGTCTTTGAGGCGATCCTTGACTTCTTCCCATAAAGCCGCTCTTCGAAGGCTTTCTTCAGCCCTATCCATTAAGAGCGATTTGTTTCTAACGCCGGAAACTTTCAGACCATAAACAACATTTTCAAAAATGCTTTTGGCAAACGGCGTGGGTCTCTGAAAAACCATACCGATTCTTCGTCTCAGTTCAACCACATCGCAGTGCTGATGGTTGATTTCTTCATCGCCGAATTTAATGGATCCTTCCAGGCGCGCACCCTCAATTAAATCGTTCATGCGATTCAAGGTACGCAGAAAAGTACTTTTCCCACAGCCTGACGGACCGATTAATGCAGTGATTTCTTTTTTGCTGAATGAAAG
>USHK01000193.1 GCA_900554375.1 uncultured Sutterella sp. | reverse complement strand
CAGAGCTTCTGAATTAATCAAAGGGAAAATTATCGTTCTTGAAAAGAACAAACATGTCGGCGGAAGTACCTTGATAAGTGGAGGCTACTTAGGTGTTGTTGACCCGGCACGACAATTGCCGTACGGAATATATGATTCTGAAGAACAGCATTTTCAAGACATCTCTTCTAATGCAGACAACACTGGCGATCCCAAACTTATTCGCCATTTAGTTTCAAAATCAAAGGAAATGCTCGGTTGGCTCGAAAATGCAGGGATGCGTTTTAGGCCGGAATTAATTGAGATCTACGGCTCTCATTTTCCGAGATGCCATGTACCAGAAGAGCCCAACGGTTATGGTTACATCTCAACGTTAGTCAATAGGAGCGTTCAAAATAATGTTGAGGTTAGGACAGGATCCCCGGCCATGAGTTTGTACACTGATGAAACAGGCGCAGTGGTTGGATTAAGTTATCTAAAGGACGGAAAGCTTCAAAAAATAAACGCCCGCAAAGGAGTGATTTTGGCCTCGGGAGGTTTCGGTGCTAATCCGGCCATGGTGACAAAATTTGACTCTAGATTAACCGGTCTGACCTGTAACTGCGCCCCGGGAGCTACAGGCGAAATGCTTCTTCAGGCGGAGAAGTGTGGGGCGGTTCTAAAAGACATGGCCTACATACAGTGTCTTCCGGGGGTTCCTCCGAATGGGAAAATACGCGTTCGATTCCACAATGACATTTCTCGTTTTATTTTGGTCAACTCCGACGGCAGGAGGTTCGTAAAAGAAGACTCCCGCAGGGATGTTTTGAGAGATGCCGTTTTGGCGCAGCAGGGAAGATCTTGTTTTGTTATTGTCGATAGTGAAGGCTTTGAAAGTTACGATCTCTTAATGAGGCGAGATGCAGTGAGAGGCATCGAAACGGGAGACGCATTTAAAGGCTCTACATTGAGAGAATTGGCAGAAAAGCTTGAGGTGCCCTCGGAGAATCTTATTAATTCTGTAGAAGAATATAACCGTCTTTGTTCACATGCTTTTCTTGCGAGTCAGCATCATCCCATTGTCAAGGCGCCTTTTTGGGCCGCAAAGTCTTCTATGTCTATTCATTACACGATGGGAGGAATTTCAATAAATCCCTTAGCAGAATGTCTCAACAGCAAAGGCGAGGCTATTGAGGGTCTTTTTGCTGCCGGGGAATGCACAGGAGGAGTCCATGGTAAGAATAGGATTGGGGCTAACGGGATTTGTGATGCACTTACGTTCGGGATGACGGCCGCAGAAACCATGGCTAGCAAATAATTTCCATAAAGTCAATACACCTTGTGGGCTGTAGAAAATCAGCTTCAACCTTTATTGTTTTCTCAAGAGCGAAGAACTATTCGCTGATCACTCAACAAGGAGAAAACAATGACAAAACTTTCTCGTCGTGGATTTTTGGGAAGTCTTGCGGGCAGTTCCGCTGGTTTCCTCACAGCTGCGGCTTTGCCTAAAGCCGCTTTTGCAGCTGATCAAGCGCCCCAAAAATGGGACCAAACAGTCGATTTACTCGTGGTAGGCGCCGGCGGTGCTGGTTTAGCATCTGCAGTTTCTGCGGCTCAGCATGGCGTTAAAAATATCGTTGTGTTAGAAAAGATGCCTTTCTTCGGCGGCAACACTTCTATATCCGGCGGCGGTTTTAACTCTGTCGATCCCGTCAGACAGGGCAAACAAAAAATTAAAGACTCTCCAGAACTTCATGCTCAGCAGACTTTGGCCGGCGGAGACGGACGTGCCAATCCTGAGCTCGTAAAAACTATGACTGCCAATTCCTATGATGCCATCAAGTGGCTTCAGGGCATGGGAATGAAGTTCAAAGATGACGTCTATCAAATTTATGGCGGTCTTTACCCTCGCTGCCATGCTCCCTATGGCTCTTTAGGAAGCGATTACATCAAAGTCCTCAAACCACAGTGCGATAAGGAAGGCATCAGCATTCTTACCAACTCCCGTGTGGTCCGCATCTTTAGAGAAAACCAGCTCTCCGGTAAGGTGCTCGGTGTTGAATATGTGGACAAAGATGGTCAGCACAAGACAGTGAAGGCACAGAAGGCTGTGATTGTTGCAACAGGCGGCTTTGGAGCAAATCCGGAAATGCGTGCTAAGTATGATCCTCGTATGCGCAATTTAACCACCACAAACCTTCCTTGCTCTACCGGCGATTTGATTCCTCTTATGCAGGACATTGGCGCAGACACCGTAGGTATGGACTTTATCCAATGCAATCCTGGCTGCCCTCCGGGACGCAAACAGCGCATCATTCTGCACCTCTATGCAAAGAACTTCATTATGGTCGGTCCAGATGCGAAACGTTTTATTCGTGAAGACGAACGCCGCGACAACATTCGTGATGCCGTTCTTGCACTTCCGACTCAGACTGCATTCTCTATTCTTGACTCCAGAGGCTTCGGAGACTTAAACCCTGGCCATCAGGACGGCGCCAAGAAAGGTCTCGAAACCGGTGACGCCTGGACAGCCAATACAATAGAAGAGTTGGCCACGAAGATGAGTGTCGATCCGAAGGCTTTACGCGCAACAATTGATGAGTTCAATGCCGGTGCAGCTGCACAGAATGATAAACTTGGGAAAGCTCCTCGCAACTTAACCAAGATTGAAAAAGCTCCTTTCTGGGCGGGTTACTCAGGCATGAGCGTTCACCACACGATGGGCGGAGTCGTTATCAACCCGCACTCTCAAGTGATTGACCGTTACGGTAAACCGATTGACGGCCTCTACGCTGTTGGTGAAGTTACAGGAGGCATCCATGGTACAAACCGCTTGGGCGGCAATGCAATCTGCGATATCTTCACATTCGGAAGATTATGCGGAATTGAAGTCTCTAAGCTTTAACTCTGACAGAATCTAACAAAACGGCCGATCTTTTTAGATCGGTCGTTTTGTTTTTGAGGTTTGAGACCGATTGCAATAACGGTAAGTCATCGTTATAGGTTATAAGACTTACAAACGCTCTGGCCTAAAAAATAATTTGAGTTTGATGGCTAGGGAGAGTACGGACATCCACTAGGTTAAGGGATCGAATACTCTTCAAGGAGGATTTCTTTTGATATTTTGTGTAGTCGGCAACCGAAGAAGTTTGAGCCGTAAGTTGCTGTTGTTTAGAATAGAACTGATACTTTGAGGGGGTTTGATGGTGCTTCGTGCTCTGCCGCTCGGCATTTCTTCTTTTAGAAATCTTCGTAAGGACGATAGGATCTACGTAGATAAGACAGACTTGATTTTTTCAATGGTTCAAAATCAGTCTAGAGTCTTTCTTGCCCGACCCCGCCGCTTTGGGAAATCTCTGCTCGTTTCGACATTAGAAACTCTGTTTGGAAGAGGGCTTAAGGACTTTCAAGGACTGAAAATTGAAAAACTTTGGAAAGAAGACAAGCAATATAAGGTAGTCCGATTGGATTTTTCACAGATCAGTTCAATCATGTTAGAACGCTTTGAGCTGAACTTTTCAGTACATTTAATCAATGCGTTTGGGCAGTTTGGCTTTGAATGCGAAGACTATCGTTTGCCGGTTCTCTTAGGAAAACTCTCTAGTTGGTTAAATAAGCAGGAGCTTAGTTCCCTTGTTTTGTTGGTGGATGAATACGATTCTCCATTGACAACAAGTTTGAATGACAATCAACTGTTTACGCTTATTCGCGAGGATCTGTCCTGTCTCTTATACACATCTGACGCTGCCGA
>USHK01000192.1 GCA_900554375.1 uncultured Sutterella sp. | reverse complement strand
CCCGATATCCTTCCTTATTGCTTCAACTCTTTCCCTTTCGAGAGTCTTCTTATTCTTGCTTCCTTTAGGGCGTCCTCTTCCTCTTTTCGGCACGATCTGCGCAACTGGCGCAATGACAGACTTCTCTTTAGGTTTCCTGCCTGCTTTCTTCTTTTCCACCTTTTCAAGCTCAAGAGTATCTGCGTTAACCCTCATTCCTTTCAACTCGCAAGCCTCAAGTGCTTTTTCAACAAGTTCAGGAATTGATTTCTTAATTTCCCTTAACTTTCCTGCGCCCTTCTGCGCAATCCGTGCATTATTGAGTAACCCATTCAACACTTCCCTTTCTGCTAAAAAATAGCTTTGATAATCTACCTTAGGGTTTTCACCATCCTGTTCTTTCAACTCTTGCAAACGGTACCGAATCGAACTCTCTTCAAAAAGATGTTCTAGAATGGGCAAGCTCTGATTGAGGAATTTTTTCTCATCCGATTGAATTTCTTGAATATTTTCCTTTAATAAATTCAGATACTTCCGAAGCTCTTCCTTACCAATCCATTCAGACACACTTTTGATTTTGTCATCCTCGGAAAGGGATTTTGAGATACCAATATTTTCTTTCTTTATATTCAATAAGTTATACTCAAAATTCTCAATTCTTTTCTTCATTCTGTCCTCATAATTCAACTCAAACAGACCGAAAAAACTCAAAAATTGCAAATAACCTAACTCTCGGATTGCTTCAATAATGAAAGCATCGGTAAAGAAAATTTTTCGAGTTTGAAAAGCCTCAAACACCAAAGAGATTTTTCTACTCTCGTATTTACAAGCATCCCCGTAACTTCGTCGGGTTATCCAATCATCCCATGCTTTGAACTTTCTTCCGCTTCCGCCCCAAACCTTCACGGAAAAATCTTCTATTGACGGAGCAAAAAACATCCCGAAGTCCGTTCTTTGTTCTTTCCAGCTCCGAGACAATTTGCTTCTAGGTTTCTTCAACTCCTCCCGAAACAGTCTTACATTATCCCGATCTGCTTCGATCTCTAAATTACTTACGAGAAAGTCTCTGCTCTTCGCATTGTCTTTGTTTTCTTCAATCCGCTTCTTAGTTATCGGTTCGTTCAAACCAGCCTCGACAATCGCAACAGCGTCCGCAAGATGTTCGTTACATGAGAGAGTCTCGAAACTACCATACGGCGCCTTATGACACATTACCGATTCACCTTCTGTTAATTCCGCTTCAAGCTCTTCGGTTTTCATTCCCAAGCGTGCAATTCCATACTTTTGTACCGCCCAAGCGATTATCTGCTCCTTTATTGCATTCTTAGAATTTCCCGTTATCGTCTTAACTTTTGCCGGAGAGGGCATAACAATAGAAGGCTCTTCATATTCTGCAAAAATGCCCGCAATCATTCCCTTGGCACAATTAAGGCTTGAATCGGCGAATGAATTTCCCGAACCGTTGGACAATTCAAAAATCAAAAAATCAGGCTTAATCTCAATGACATGACCATACGCACTATGCCTTTTGCTAATGAATTTTTTTATCCCCCTCGAAATCTCGAAGTTCTTAATTTCCTTAAATTGTGTTGGATTTAAATGAGGATAATCGGATGGAGTCGATTTATTAACTATTGTCCGCGTAATCAGTGGAAAAAATTCTCTCGTATCAGCATCAACTAATCCATAAACCAAACCAACATGAGAGATTGACGGGTCAATACCCAATACTGTAAAATATCTGTTAAGCATTTGTTTTTTAATGTAAATTTAAGGGCGCTCAAGGCGCCCGTTCTTTTTAACTTAGAAAGCTAAGATTTCTTCTTCCGTGAGATCATCGGTATCGATTTCAGGCCATACCAGCTTGATAATCTCTTCTTTCGTGCTGATGAAATTTCTCCAAGCGTTGCCTTCGTAATTTATTTTTCCTTCCTCTAAATCCTCAGGGAAGACCTTGGAATAATTTTCTTTCAGTCTGTCAAGGGTAGAATCAAATCGCTTTCGTGCCTCAATCATACTTTCACCTTTCCGAAGTGCATTCACGCCCACACAATCACGGGCAAGATCACGGCAGTGAAGAATGAATTGAGCTTTACCAAGATAAACGTATTCAAGAATATCTGAGCGCTTACCTTCCCGCTTTGTAGCCTGTTCTGAATACCACTTTTCCAAATCTTCGGGGCGATAACCAACTTTATTGTTAATCACCACTTTAGAAGGGAAGCCAACGGATTTAGCTTTTCTCCAAAAGGAGGAGCGACTAACGCCGAGATACTGGGCTGATTCTTGGACGGAAAGGACGCCGCCTTTTTCTGTTTTAGTTTCTATCATTTATTATTATTCTTAGATGGGTTAACGAGGTTTCAAGGAGCTTCCATCGAGTTCCCGTTGTCTCTATTCGACAACCCTCCTACTATACAATAATTTGACACAAAAGTCAAGGGGTAATATAATATAAACAATAATATCCCCTCCAAAAAAAATCGAAGTCTAAAACGTAAATCAATCGGCGCTATCTATCGCTTAAATTCCTTGGGCAGATTTTTGAAAAGTCAGAGGGGGTCTAAACTACCTTATCTACACCATTTTAATCCTCAGCAGGGCGCTAAATTAAGCCGTAGAGACGGTATCTTACCAATCAATGTAGAGGGATAGCCAAGACTATATAGATGCGCTCAAAACGCTTTCATGAGCCTTGCAGAGGCATTTCTTACTTCCGGCGCCGGTATCAATTCACAATAACAACAATAACGAGAAAACAATGTCAGCATTAAGCCCAAAACAAAAATTATTTGTAGAGAACTTCTTAATCACAGGCAACGCAACTCAATCAGCCAAACTTGCTGGATACGCTCCCACTTCAGCAGGTGAACAAGGCTGTAAACTTCTTCGGAATCCCCTCGTAACCAAGGAGATCAACGAAGCAGAACGGCTTAGAAGCTATCGGCTCAAACTAGCGCAGGATTACGAACTTCTCAAAGCACTCGAAATCCTTGAGTACGCATTAGAGCCAAAGAAGCGATTTAATCAGAAAGGAGAAGCGTTAAAAGACCCCGAGACAGGGGAATACGTCACAACAAAGGATGTTAACGGAGCTTTGAACGCCTTGAACTTCATAGCGAAAATCCGAGGCAAATTCCTAACCGACATCATCACTGCACCAGCTCGGATTATTCAGGGAAGACCGCTTGAAGACTGGACGGAAGAAGAACTTGCAACCATAGACGCGGAAAAATTGCCAGCGAAAGAAGCTCAAACCTTGGCGCTTGAACGAGCGGAAAAAGAGGCGTTATCGGTTTATTGAGTAGATCATTTCTTACTTTTGGTGGTAAATTGTCAGATGTAATAATTTATTACCAAACCCAAGGAATGACGATGAAAAAGATAATCTTTTCCCTGTTACCCGTATTTTTCTTAGTCGGATGTGCCTCTTCCAGTCAATATAGGGCGGATGAAATTGTTGACGCAAACCGCTCAAATGGCACGGTTGACGTGGGCTTTTTCCATAGTGGCGCCCCTCTCTCAGACAAGGGAGAAAAAGCAGATTGGACAAACGCATTAGATGTAGCTCGAAGAATGTGTCAGAAGTGGGGCTACGCAGATGCAGAAGCTCTAAACAATCGGATAAGTTGGCAAGGCAACGTTAACGGTTACGGTTATTTGCTAAACGGTAAAATCTGGGCTCGTTTCTTATGTATCGGCGAAGAAACAATCAATGTGCAGAATAAGAA
>USHK01000191.1 GCA_900554375.1 uncultured Sutterella sp. | reverse complement strand
ACGTAAGGAGTCGTCGGCAGCGTCAGATGTGTATAAGAGACAGAATTTGATGAAAGAAGTGCCTCTTTTGTTTCTTTTATTATTCCCGCTCTTTTGTAGTGCGGCGCAATGGGATGTGACGACATCTCAGGAGCTCCGCCATGCACTTTTGAGCGCGGAACCTGGGGATGAAATCGTAATGTCCAGGGGAACCTATGAAGGCACTTTTTCAATTCCGACCCCTCTTTCTCTTCGAGGGAGCAAAGGCGCGATTATTGACGCAGGAGGGAAAGGCACCTGCTTGGAAATCAAGACATCCGGTGTCAAGGTTTCAGATCTGACGCTTAAAAATTACGGAGCAGATCTCTATGAACGAAACAGCGGCGTTTTAATCAATGAGGGTTCTAGAGACATCTTTTTAAAAGGCCTAAAAATAGAAGGTGCCGGATTCGGAATTCGAGCCGATAAATCCGAAAAAATTCATATTTCCGGTTGTGAGATTCGCGGCAACAAAAGAAAGCACGTCTTGGACCGAGGGGACGGCGTCTACTTCAATTATGTGAAGGACGCAGTATTGGAAAACAATAAAATTTTATATACAAGAGACGGGTTGTATTTTGAGAATACCGACCGAACACAAAGCAGCGGGAATTACTTTGGGGCTCTCCAATACGGTATTCATTACATGTACACGCGAGGCGATTCGGCTTGGAACAACGAAGCGGAAGCATGCATCGGGGGCTATGCGTTAATGAGTTCGGAAAAAATCCGTTTATTCGATAATCTTTCCAAACGAACGGTTGAATTCGGTGTATTGCTAAACGAAACAGACGCGTCCGAAGTGACAAACAATCACGTGGAACGCGTTAAAAATCCTCGCGGCAAACCTTCCTTGGACACCGAAGGGAAGGGTATCTTTATTTACGGGGGCGGCATTAATACGGTTAAAGGAAACAGCTTTGAAGCTTGCGATATTGGCGCAGGCGTTGCTATGGGCGGGGAAGGGACCGTTCTTCATAATAACCGCTTTGTCGGCAATCGACTCCAAGTCCGATATATTGGATCTGCATCGGTAGAGTGGAGCAAAGACGGTGTCGGTAATTTTTGGAGCAGCTACCAAGGTTGGGACCTCAATCGGGACGGTGTGGGCGATGTACCTTATCAGCCGAACGATTCATTAGACCGATTATTTTGGCTCTATCCGCAGAGCCGTTTCCTAATGGATAGCCCGCTGGTTGTTTTTCTTAGGTTTATTTCGGCCCAGTTTCAATTAGACCGAGGGCAGGGAATTGTTGACTCTAATCCAATCATGCACGATCCGGCTGCGCTTAAGGAAGGAACAATATGAACGCAGTTGAATGCCAGAATGTCTCATTTAACCGCGGTTCGCGTAATGTTCTGAATGACATTTCTTTATCCGTTGCACAAGGAGAATTTGTTGCGTTGATAGGACACAATGGTGCCGGAAAGTCGACGCTGATCAAACTTTGTCTCGGCCTGATTAAACCAAGGAAAGGGATGGTGAAGGTTTTGGGCGGACAGCCGGGGACTTCTCCAATCTCGATCGGCTATCTTCCCGAAAACGTGAGCTTCTACGACGGGATGACGATTAAAGAAAATCTTTATTATTTTGCCGACCTCAAAACCATTCCTCGTATAAGGGCCGATGAGCTTATTGAATCGCTCGGATTGACAGCTGCCGCTAAGCAGAAAGTGGGGTACTGCTCTAAAGGTCAGCGCCAGCGTTTAGGGTTGGCTCAGGCGCTCTTAGCGCGGCCCAAGCTTTTGTTTTTAGATGAGCCGACAGTGGGACTCGACCCGGCAGCTTCTGACTTTATGTATCAGGAGCTCTTAAAACTCAAAGCCGCTGGATGTACGGTGGTCGTTTGCACTCATGAGCTCCTGTTGGTAGAAGGTTTTGCGGATCGAATCGTCATGCTTGTGGGAGGGCGAAAAGCAGCAGACGGTTCGATTCGCATCTTGAGCGAACAGATGGGCTTGCCTTTTGAGCTTATTTCTCCTGAAGCGGTGAACGTGGCGAAACAAGATGAATTACTAAGCTCTTTCCTTATTGAAGGACGTCTTTTCTGCAGAGGATTTGAATTAACGCAACAGCTTACGTATTTAGAAAAAAAATACGGAATTACCGGGGTCGGAATTAGAAATCCGTCATTGATGGATATATACAAGGCAGCACTAAAGGAGCAGGGAGAGTGAAAGTTTTTTTATCGAGCGTCCGTATCGTTGCCTTGAAGGAATTCCAGGACTGCTGTAGAAATTTATGGTTGATTGTTGGTTCAGTATTTTTTTCGCTGCTTTCGCTGGCGGTTGTTTTTGGAACGGCTGCTATCGGCGGAGATTTTTCTTTTCGCCCGTTGGAAGCCGTGATGACCTCGGTTGTCACATTAACCGTGTTTCTCATCCCATTAATTGCGATTTTGATTTCCTACGATAGCTTTGTCGGAGAGCAGGAACAGGGGACGCTGATTCTTCTTCTAACCTATCCTTTGAGTAGGACGGCGCTCTTGACCGGCAAACTTCTGGGACTCGGATCTGCGCTGGGTCTTTGTCTCCTGATCGGATTTTTCGTTTTGCCGCTGCTTACCTTCTTTCATGTTCTGCCCTATGAGCTCTCGAGGCTAAGCTTTTTGACGGTTTCATTGACTTTATCGGGTTTGCTTCTTGGGACAGTTTTTATTCTGATTTCGCTTACCGTCAGCCTGCTTGTGAAAAACAAAGCCAGGGCGCTTGGTCTGTTGCTGACAATTTGGCTTTTGTCAGTTCTTTTTTATGATTTAGGATTGCTGATTATCACGATTGCTTTTGAGAACCGAATGACAAACGACTTCCTAAATGCGTGTCTCGTGGCTAATCCGGCCAGTAGTTTCCGACTTTTTAATCAGCAACTGCTTGAAAATTCGAATATTAGCCTTAAAGTTGTGTCGCTTGGGGTATATTTGTGCCTATGGTCGTCGGTCTTGTTTGTACTTGACCGTTTTATTTTGAATAAAAAAACTTTCTAATCGTAGATCGTCTAAAAGAAGGACTCTCTTCCGTGCTGGCAGAAATCAGTCATTTTGTCCTTATTGCCGCTGCGTTATGTGCAGTGTTTTTGTCTTTGCCGACTCTGTTTGGAGTCCAAAGCAAAGCACCGCTATTTATTAATCTTTGGAAACCGGGCCTCGGAATTACATTTGCTGGTTTGACGTTTGCCCTCATCATGCTGATTTGGGCTTTCTTGACGAACGATTTCTCAATTGCCTATGTTGCCAATAACTCCAACACGAAGTTGGATCCGGTTTACAAAATATCGGCGGTTTGGGGAAGTCACGAAGGTTCCATGCTCCTATGGGCCTGGACAATTACGGTATGGGCGTCCCTTTTTGCGGTTTTCTCTCGGGACGATGCGCTTTTTAAGTCTCGCGTGCTGGGCATTCTGCTTGGCGTTACCGGGTTGATTTGTCTTTTCTTGATATTTACGTCAAATCCATTTGAACGCTTGCTTCCCTTGGTTCCGCCCGAAGGTAAGGATCTAAACCCGATCCTTCAGGATATCGGGATGATCCTTCATCCCCCAATGCTGTTCTTGGGTTACGCAGGAACAGCGTTATGTTTTGCTTTCGGTCTGGGAGCACTTTTGGAAGGGAAAGTGCAGCCGAGCTCTCTTCGTGGTCTCACGGCAATCTCAGTGATTGCCTGGCTGTTTCTTACGGCGGGAAATGTTTTAGGTTCTTGGTGGGCTTATAACG
>USHK01000190.1 GCA_900554375.1 uncultured Sutterella sp. | reverse complement strand
CTACACGTAAGGAGTCGTCGGCAGCGTCAGATGTGTATAAGAGACAGGATTAAAACAAACTAAGGATATCAATAGGTAATCTGTTATACGTCTAAGAGTCGTTCAAGTTCTTCACGGTTTTCTTTCTTCGCCAATTCAGGGCGTTCGGAAAGAAGAACCATCAGCTTCAGACGAGTTTTGGCAGAAGAAAATTCTCCGCCGTGAATCGCGCCGTTGTTGCGACTATCCGTAACGGAACCGGGATAGGCATAAACCTGATAAGGACGTCCGCCAGGCGTTCTGGTCGTAATCACAACGACAACGCCTTTATCTGTTGCATCTTTAATTGCAGGTTCAACAATAGCGGGAAGATTGCCGCGGCCGAATCCTTCCAAAACGATACCTTTGCAGCCTTGAGCAACGGCAAAGTCGATGTAATCACGACCGATGCCTGTTTGGCCCGTAACAATATCCACCCGGGCTGTCAGTTCTTTAGGCGAATAAGTATGTCTATCCAAAGGAGCGCGGCGGAAAACAACTCTATCGACATCGCAGTAACCTATGGGGCCCCACCAAGGAGAAGCAAAGGTATCGGGGTTAGCGGAATGAGTTTTGCGAACTTGGCCGGCCGCATGAATGATTTCGTTTAAGAGAACCATCACACCTTTGCCTTTGGCTTCTTCGCTGGCGGCAGTCTTTACAGCGCAATAGATATTAGCCGGACCGTCTGGACTCGTATCACCGGCACCGCGCATGGCAGCCGTCAGAACTATCGGTTTTTCGCTCTTGTGAAGAATGTCGAGCATGTAGGCGGTTTCTTCAACTGTATCGGTACCATGGGTCACTACAGCGCCGGCAACGCCCTCTTCTTTCAAAGCTTCTTCAATCATTTGAGAGAGCTGGAACATTTTTTGCGGAGTCATCGCGCAACTGGCATGATTTGAAAACTCTCTGACTTCAACATCAGCAAGTTTATCCAAACCAGGAACAGCGGCGGCCAAGTCTGCGCCGCTGACAGCAGGAACCAGGCCGTTAACCTTCGGGTCAAACTTCATTGCGATGGTGCCACCGGTAGTAAAGACGATGACCTTTTTCTTTTCCGACATTCGTTTTCTCCTTTGAATTTTCAATTTCCGTTCATTCCATACTTTTCTTGAGCAGCAATGAGTTCCTCATTGGCCTTCTCAAGACTTTCATTTAAGTATCCGACCGCACCGCAGATGATCCGGTCGTAATTTTTAACATCTTCCGGCTCTAGAGTTGGCAGCACTTGCTTGCGAAGCTGTGTTCGGCTAACAAAGAGGCTCATTACAGCAGAAGTTCCCGGTATACAGCCGACCCCGCCCATGACTTGATGAACATCATTGCTCATAAACGTGATACCGCCTAACTCCTGACTACAAAATTCATTTAATTCCGCCGCAATTTGAACTTTTTCTCGAGCCGTAGAAGCTTTGCCCAGTCGTTCTCCGAATTCAATAACCTTCATGCCCTGCTGCCGCATCAAGTCTTCCATGGCGGTTTTGCTTCTCGCAAGCAGTTCAGGACGGTACTCTGCCGGAAGGTTCAAAGCACGAGCGGCCTTCAGCAAAGCTTGTGCAGCAACAGTATTGTCATCTCCGGGAAACGCCCGGATTAAAAACGTCGGTTCTTTGATAACTGAAGACAGCGGCTCGGCACAAACCTTTCCTTCTATAACAAAAGAAGGTATTCGATCTAGATGAAGCTTTTCTGATAACTCTTTCTTTCCGAATAAGTTAACGTTTCCTTCGATATCCTCATTCGGACCGATGCCTCCTTCAGTCGCATTCGAAAGCGCCATGACGGATACCAGAACGCCGTTTATATCCAATACCGTACCGAGAATCTTTCCGCAGTTCCCTTCCAGATCTTCGTCCTTGAGAACAAAACGATCCGGATAGGTTTTCACAAAGCTGTCCATCGCTGCATTTGCAATCGCAGTCTGCAATGCAACCGGTACTTCCATGGCGCCTTGTCCCAAGATTCTCCCGAAACAATCCACCGCCATTGCTTGAGAACAAACAGCCTGCTTCCCTACGCAATAAGAAGCTAAGCGAGCTTCCGCTGCCGTGATGCCGCGTCTTGCACTCGCTTTACCTTCACCACCCGAAATTGTCTTGACATAAAAATAGGCGTCATCAAGACCTGTATGCGCGCTGCATTCCACAATCTCAAGACTTAAACCAGTTGCATCCTGCAGCAGACCAAGCACTGCGCTCAGTCCCCCAGAATCGTCTTGGATAAAACCCAAGTGGCTATTGGCGTGTCCGCATCCGGCATGACCAACAACGCCGATGACTCCGAATGGTGCGGCAGATAAGGATATATTTGTTTTCATGAGTTAACCGATGAGTTCGGGTTCGGCTAACACCGAACCCGAAGATTAACAGACTAATTAGAAGATCATCAAAAGGATAGTGATGATCAAGGCAACCAAGCAGCCGAACAGAATGGACGGGCGCTGGAACAAGTTCGCCTGTTTGAGGTTGGACCCCGGAACCACCGGAATAACGGTAGCCAGAGCAGCAACCGGACCGCCGGTAAGGAAGTACTGAATCAGAGAAGCACCGGAAGCGGCAGCGAAAGCTGCTGCAAACGGGTCAGCTCCGGTACCGAGCACAACCTGAAGGAACGGAACCAAAACAGCAACAGAGGCTGCATAAGACTGAGTCATGAAGCCGGTTACGAAAGCCACGCAGAACATGACAATAATCGGAGAGAAGGAAAGCATCGGAGAAGCAAATGTCGAAATCGTGTCAACGAGACCGATTTGTTTAATAACGGTGCTCATAAACAGGAAACCGATCGTTGCAACCAACGGTGTCGCGATTAAGCCTACGCCTTGCATCATCGTCTGTTCTGCACTCTTCATATCCTTGTGAGCAAGGATCATGACGACGAGAGCGGAAACCAGACCGACCAGGAAAATCGGCAGACCGCAGATGAAACCGACTAAGAGAACTAAGAACGGGAAGAAAGCTTTTCCGGATGTCGTCTTATATTCTTTATTTTTGATCTCGTCCATAACGGCGATTCTGTCTTCTTCGCTGACCGTAACGCCTCTCTTGTGCATGTCATAGATCACGCGGACATAGGACATGAAGAAAATAGAGAGAGCAGCGATTAAGCCCAGAACGTTGAATAGGCCATAGCCGATGCCGGCCGTTGCAAGAATTGCAACCTGAGTCGGATGTGTAAAGCCAGCTAAGTTGCCGATGTGGCCTGCGTGAGCCTGAATACCCGCGACCTTATTCGGATCAACGCCAAGCTTAACGGCAGCCGGACCGGTAATCACAGCGGTAATCACAGGCTGCGTGAAACCTGTCAGTGCGCCGATAACGCCTGCAGCAATACCGCCGGCCGTGCAGACGCCGGGGCCGCCGCCGAGTTTGTTGCCCCAAAGAACGATATCTCTAACGATAACGTCCAAGAAGCCTGTAGCCTGCATAATACCGATGAACAGCAAGATACCGGTCATATCGGCAATCACAGGATTCAAACCTGAATTAATCATTTTTGCAATTGTCATCGGCGCACTTCCGGCAAGCGGGAAGCCGGCAACAATTGCAGAAATCGCTGCACCAGTGATTGCGGTAATGTAAATCGGCGTCATGCCTGTAATCATGATCACCAACGTCAAGACCATGAGGCACTGGGCTATGATCATTTGTGTTGTCATTAATAATCCTGTCTCTTATACACATCTCCGAGCCCACGAGACGCTCATGA
>USHK01000189.1 GCA_900554375.1 uncultured Sutterella sp. | reverse complement strand
GAGATTCATGAGCGTCTCGTGGGCTCGGAGATGTGTATAAGAGACAGGTGCAAGGCTCGGTTCGGCTGTCGCAGAGACACCAAAAACGGTGAGGAAAAAAACGACAATTAGACTAATCAGTTTTCTCATTTCTTTGCATCCTTAGCGGTTTTATCAGCTTCATCGGCATCTTCATCGCTAAACGGGCTCAACAGTGGCTGTTGGATCATTGCAGGACCATCGCCATTCTGCAGAGAGTTCTGACGCTGCTGCAGGTAAGCGTTACGAGTAGCCACATATGGGTCGACAGTCTTATCCAGCATATCTGTCACAGGAAGCAAACGCTCTCTGGCATTGACAAACTTGGCGCCCCACCACGGCCATACGAACCAGTCTTTGCCGACGTAAGTATTCGGGTCGAGGAAGACCTCGGGGACCAAACCGACGGTATCTCGAACCGTGGACGGCCCTAAGACCGGAATAACAAAATACGGACCCTTCGGAACACCCCAAGTTGCAAGTGTCTGGCCGAAGTCCTCGGGCATGCGCGGGATATCAACCATTTGCGCCACATCGAAGATACCGGCAACGCCGACCGTAGAGTTAATCATCAGACGGAATAATGACAGAATGCCTTCCTCAACCTTGCCTTGAAGCACATTGTTCACAGCGTTGGAGGGCTCCATCGTGTTTTGAAACACACGGGTTACGCCTTCGCGCACGGGCTTCGGCGTAATAAATTGATAGCCCTTTGCTAAGGGACGGATCAAAATAAAATCTAAGCCCTGGTTAAAGGCAAATGTTTGACGGTTCAAACTTTCCCAAGGGTCATCAGGATTCTGTCCGGCATCTTTCGGAACAGATGCGCAGCCGGTCAACAAAGCCGCCCCGGCAAGCGCAAGAGCCAAGATCTTCTTTTTCATTTTTTATTCCTTCTTAGAACCAGCGTTCTCTTCAGCTTTATTAAACATGAATTGGCTGATCAAGTTCTCCAAAACTACGGCACTTTGAGTAAATTCTATCCTCCCGCCGTTGGTTAAATCTTTATCATCGGCTCCGGGCTGCAGTCCGATGTACTGCTCACCAATCAAGCCGGCCGTAAGAATCTTGGCAGACGTATCTGCCGGAAACTTGAATTTATTCTCCATCGAGAGAACGACTTTTGCCTGAAAGGTGTCATTGTCATAACTGATGGACTTGACGCGTCCGACCAATACGCCGGCGCTTCTTACCGGAGCACGAGCCTTCAGGCCGCCGATATTATCAAAGTAAGCAGTGACTTCGTAACTCTTCGAGGTAGAAAAAGAGCTTAGGTTCGCCGCCTGAAGTGCCAAAAACAAAAGGGCAACAATACCGCTGAGAACAAACAGACCGACGAGAAAATTAATTTTTGTATTCTGATTCTGCATGACTGATTTTCCTTTCTAACCGTGTGTAAACATAAAAGCGGTCAGAATGAAATCCAACCCTAAAACAACAAGAGATGAAACCACAACTGTCCGTGTGGTGGCGCTGGACACCCCTTCGGGCGTTGCACGCGCGGTGTAGCCCTCGTACAGAGCAATTGCTCCGACCGCAACACCAAACACAAAGGACTTGATAATGCCGTTACCAATGTCGGGACCAACTTCAACGCCTGCTTGCATTTGCGCCCAAAAAGCCCCGGAATCCAAGCCGATCAGAGGCACTGCAACTACCCAACTGCCGATAATGCCGACAGCGGAAAACATGATCGCGAGCAACGGCATTGAAATCACGCACGCTAAAAAACGCGGGCCTAAAATTCTGCGGATAGGGTCGACACCCATCATTTCCAAAGCTGAAAGCTGCTCTCCGGCATTCATCAGACCGATCTCAGCCGTAAGTGAAGTACCAGCTCGGCCGGCGAAAAGAAGTGCCGTGATAACAGGGCCTAGCTCTCTTAATAAGGAAAGCGCTACTAACACGCCGAGCGCCTGCTCGCTGCCGTAGCTCGAAAGCACATAGTCGCCCTGAAGACCAAGTACGAAGCCGACAAACAAGCCGCTGACCAAGATAATGACTAGAGAATAGTTGCCGACAAAATAAAGCTGTTTAGCTGTTGCCTGGAAACGAGTAAAAGACGGCCCCAGATTGATAATTAAACGAAAAAGAAAACGAGTAAAGTTTCCCAGTGTTCGAATACTGGAAAGCGCCCAGGCGCCCACGGAACTGATCCAATTAAAAATACCCATCATTTCAGACCAAGCTCCTGATTCAGCGGTTCGGCCGGATACTGGAATCGGACGGGACCGTCCGGCAAACCGTTAACAAATTGATAGACGAACGGATCTTTGCTTTGACGCAGCTCGTCGGGTGTTCCGTGCGCAGCGACTTTTCCGCTGGAAATCATATAGACGTAATCTGCGATGCCGAACGTTTCCTGAACGTCGTGCGTGACGATCAGACTTGTTGAGCCGAGAACAGTGTTCAAATTGCGGATCAACTGAGCGGTCACGCCCATAGAAATCGGATCTAAGCCGGCAAAGGGCTCGTCATACATAATGAGCATCGGATCGAGCGCAACAGTTCTGGCGAGCGCTACGCGGCGGCTCATACCTCCGGAAATCTCAGACGGGTACAGCTGAGCGGCACCGCGAAGTCCGACCGCATTGAGTTTGAGCAAAACGAGGTCGCGAATTAAGGCTTCCGGAAGGTCCGTGTGCTCACGCAGCGGGAAAGCGACATTATCGAACACCGTCATATCCGTAAACAGCGCTCCGAACTGAAACAGCATTCCCATCTTTCTACGGATGCGGTACAGAGATTCGAGATTGGCCGTATTCAGCCGTTCTCCGTCAATAAAGACCTCTCCTTTATCCGGCGTCAGCAAACCTCCGATAAGTTTCAGAAGGGTTGTCTTGCCCATGCCTGAGCCGCCCATAATGGCAATCACTTCGCCCTTACGGAAGGATAAGCTCACGTCATCCAAAATGACGCGGGAGCCTTCCGCATAAGAAAAGCTCATGTCCTTAATTTCGACAATCCAGTCGTTGTCCTGTCTCTCCATCGTCGACCCAATAAAACCAAAACAGGCATTCTTACACAAATGCCTAATTGACCGATTATGCCACACCCGCGCGGGCTATTCCTTTGATTAAAGGCGTTAAATCGGATTCAGCTAATCACGGGGTAACGAATTTTTTACACTTTTTATACAGAAAAAGAATAAAGGCGGCCGAAGCCGCCCAAACTTACGAGATCATGCCTGCGAAGGACTTCTTCGAACGCCTGATGCTTTGAGGTCCGGATCGTCCGGAGGCACAAGCGGAAAATCTTTCTTAACCTCCGCACTAATATCTGTGGCCCGCCCCGTCTGAAGATCGACAAAAGTCCATTCAGTCCAACCCTGCATACAGACTTTATTGTCCCGCTTCAGATAGAAACAGCGGCGGCTTTTGGCGCCGTCCATGGTCTCTACCCAAGTAAGCATGGTGAGTTCGTCGCCTTCGAACGTGGGCCGCAAGTACTCCATCTTATGAGTACTTGCAACAAAGACTTTCCCGATTCCCAGATAGCGGTCCATCGTCCACCCAAGTGAGTCCGAGTGAGCAAGCGCCGCCTCTTCCATCCAGCGCAGATATTCTTTGTTGTTGGTATGACCCAGCACATCAATTGATTCTTTGCCGACCTTGATCGGAAATCGGAAAATTCGTTCCATGAGCAGTATGCAAAAAAAGATTAATTTCTGTCTCTTATACACATCTCCGAGCCCACGAGACGCTCATGAATC
>USHK01000188.1 GCA_900554375.1 uncultured Sutterella sp. | reverse complement strand
CGAGATTCATGAGCGTCTCGTGGGCTCGGAGATGTGTATAAGAGACAGCTTCCTGAGCAGTATTGTTCATGACAGCCTGTAAGATTTTGAGTCGGTTTTGGAAACTACTATATAGATGCGGTATACACTTACGTCAAATTATCAGCTTAACCAAGCGAGAAACTCATGGCAACAGCAGAAATCGGTTCGTTTCCGCCGGGCGTGAAACGTTTTTTTCTTTTAGGGGCACCGCTTCTTGCCCTTATTGTTTATTGGATTCTCCCCAATACTTACACGGATATCCATAACCAAGTTCTCCCTTTTAATCCTCATGCTAAAGCTTGTTTAGCTGTAGTGGTTTGGATGGTCCTTTGGTGGCTTTTTGAGCCCGTTCCGATCCCTGTCACTTCGCTTCTGCCGATACCGCTATTCCCGATTTTAGGAATTGCGAAGCCTGCTCAAGCAATGGCGCCGTACGCCTCAAGCACGATTTTCCTGTTTATGGGCGGTTTTATTTTGGCAATTGCGGTTCAGCGCTGGAGGTTGGATAAGCGAATTGCTTTAACCACGCTGAAACTCGTTGGCACCAAAGCGCCGGCAATTGTGGGCGGCTTCCTTTTGGCGAGCGGCGTGCTTTCAATGTGGGTGTCAAATACCGCAACGGCGGCAATGATGGTCCCGATTGCAATGGCGGTGCTTTCCTTGGTTCGTGCTAAGAAAGCGGGCGGCCCGATCGATCAGGAAGAAGAAAATTTTAGTGTTGCAATGCTGCTTGCCGTCGCTTACGGCGCATCGATCGGCGGAATGGCTACGATCATCGGATCGCCTCCCAACGGCATCTTCGCACGTTTTATGGAACAGAACTTCAATGATCCGATTTCTCTGGCGCACTGGATGAAGTACGGTATGCCGTTGACACTGATTCTTCTCCCGCTTTGCTGGCTTCTTTTGACGAAAGTTCTCTTCCGCAAAACAATGAAGGAAATTGAAGGCGGTGCTCAGTGGGTCCAATCGGAATTGAATAAATTAGGGCCGATAGGCAAGGGCGAAATGATCGTTCTGATCGTATTCTGCTCCGCCATCTTATTGTGGTCTTTCGGGGGTGTCTTAAGGGGACTCGACTTCGGCGGTACGAGGCCCTTTGCCATGCTTACTGATGCAGCCATTGCGATGGTTTGTGCGATCGTTCTATTTTGTATTCCGGTGAGCAAAGATCATATGGTTTTAGATTGGCCGGATATGAAAGATCTTCCTTGGGGCGTTCTTCTGTTGTTTGGCGGCGGCCTTTCTATGGCTGCCGGTCTTCAGATTACGGAATGCGGCCAGATTATCAGCGCAAACGCCGGTATTTTGGCCGGTCTTCCCCGCTGGGCGGTTCTGATCGGTGTGAGCCTGCTCGTCATGCTGGCAAGTAACTTCACTTCCAATACAGCGCTTGCGGCAACCCTTATGCCTCTTTTGGCTTCTGCCGCGGTTCCGATGGGAGTCCCGGCTGAGCAGCTCCTGATGGTAACGGCCCTGTCTGCATCTTGCGCCTTCATGATGCCGGTAGGTACACCGCCTAATGCGATTGTGTTCAGTACCGGCCGTATCAAGATTATGCAGATGGTTTCTGCCGGTGCGGTTCTGACGCTGGTATCGGTCGTCGTAATCGGCCTGTTCGCAGCAACGTTTATCAATTAATTTTTTGAGAAAGGAGGCCCGAGCGCCTCCTTTTATTTTTTGTTTCAAAGACGTCGCCATCGGCAAAATGAATGACTGCTGTTTGGTAAAATACGGCCTTCAATCAAGGCTTCCAAATGATTCCAAGACTTAAATTGGTTAACGTTACCAAGCGGTACGGGTCGACCGTTGCGAATGACGCAATATCGCTTGAGGTAATGCCCGGGGAAATCTTGTCTGTGCTCGGAGAGAACGGAGCAGGCAAAAGTACCCTGATGAAGATTATCTTCGGATCAGTCACGCCCGATGAAGGCGAGATTTATTTTGACGGGCGAAAAGTTGCTATTTCCTCCCCGGCAGATGCGCGTGAGCTCGGAATCGCGATGGTGTTTCAGCATTTTGTTTTATTTGAAACACTAACTGCAAAAGAAAATATTCTTCTGGGAATGCCTCCGGGCACCGATCCCCGGGAGTTAGAGACTGAGATCATTGAAAAAAGCCGTCACTACGGCATTGAAGTGGATCCCAATGCGGTCATCAACGACCTCTCAATGGGGGAGCGGCAAAGAGTGGAGATTCTTCGAGCACTCCTTACCAATCCCAAGCTTTTAATTCTTGACGAACCGACCTCGGTTCTCTCACCTTTGGCTCTTCAGGCGCTCTTTAAAACTTTGCGGCAGCTGTCATCTGAAGGTGTTTCCATTATCTTCATAACTCATAAGCTCAATGAAATTCGCGAGCTTTCAAAACACTGCACGGTCATCCGGAGCGGCAAAGTTGCTGCCAATATCAATCCTCAGGATATGACCGAGCAGGAGCTTGCTAAGCTTATGATCGGAAGTGATCTGCCTGAAATCATGCCGCGTCCGGAAATTAAACCGCACCCAGGTTTGGAAGTCTGTTTCCAGGGCGAAGAAGTTGGTTTCAAGAGCCGTTACCCCCTCTACGGGAAAATTAATGTTCCCTGCGGGAGAATTGTCGGTGTTGCCGGAATCTCAGGGAACGGGCAAGCAGAGTTGATGAAGGCCATCAGCGGTGAAGTCTTGCTGCCTAAAAATTGTGTTTCTATCGTCGGCTCACCGGCCGGTGACTTACGAGTGAAGCACAGACGAGCTCTGGGACTGCGTTATGTTCCCGAGCAGCGTTTAGGTGAAGCGACCGTTCCGGAGATGTCGCTGGAGAGCAATACGTTGCTTACAAGCAATCTTTTCTTGGCCAAAGGTTTTATGCGCAACAAGATGATCGCTCGCTTTACGCGTTCGGTTATCGAAAAATTCCATGTTCGCTGCGGCGGTCCCAAAGCTCCGGCTGAAAGCCTTTCCGGCGGAAATCTGCAGAAATTTATTGTGGGCCGCGAGCTGCTTCACAACCCGAAGGTGATGATTTTGAATCAGCCGACATGGGGCGTGGACGCCGGGGCTGCGACACTGATTCGCAATGCTTTGATTCGTCAGCGCAGCGGCGGCAGCGCCATTTTGGTCGTGAGCGAAGAGCTTGATGAGTTGTTCGAAATCTGTGATGAATTAGTCGTGATGAGCGAAGGAAAAATATCTCCTCAAGTGAAGACAAAGGATGTCAGCGTGGAAGAGATCGGTCGATGGATGTCGGGTCTGTGGCCTAATGCTAAGGAGCGGCAATGAACTTTCCTTTAGCGCTTTATAACCGTCAGCGGCCGAGCCGCTTCCTTTCTGCGGCCTCTCCGTTTATCGCGATTCTCTTAACCCTTTTGATCGGATGCTTGATTTTTGCCGGCATGGGCAAAGATCCGATGCATTCCATGTACGTTTTTATCGTTGAGCCCTTACTTACACTTCGCGGCTGGGGTGAGCTTGGCGTAAAAATGACGCCCCTTATCCTCTGCGCATTGGGCCTCTTGGTTTGCTACCGAGCTAATGTTTGGAATATCGGAGCCGAGGGACAGCTGATTGTCGGTGCGCTTGTCGGCGGCGTTGTCGCGCTTCAGGCAGGTCCGGAGGCTTCCCAGCTTTACATGATTTGGGTGATTTTGGCCGCAATGGTCGGAGGCGCTCTGTACGCCGGGATCGTGGCTTGGCTTAAAGATAAATGCAACGCTAATGACTGTCTCTTATACACATCTCCGAGCCCACGAGACGCTC
>USHK01000187.1 GCA_900554375.1 uncultured Sutterella sp. | reverse complement strand
GCTCGGAGATGTGTATAAGAGACAGATCGAAGACTCACCGGCTCAACTTGCTGCCGATATGAAGCGTATCGGCTTAGGCTTAGGCGATCCTGAACACATTAAGGTTGTGACGGAATTGGCTGCGCCGACGTTTGAATGGACGAAAAAACAAGGCGTTGTTTGGCGTACTGACCTTACCGGTAAAGGCGGTCACTCTGCTCGTCGCTGCCTCATTACAGAAGAAGGCACCGGCCAAGGTATCTTGATTCCTTTCATGAAGAAGCTCAAGGAGCTCGGTGTTCCTGTATTTACAGGAATGAAGGTTATCCGTTTAGACAAGAACAAAGATGGACGAGTCATCGGAGTCACCGCACTTGAAGGCTATAAGTTCGGAAAAGAAGATTCCGGCAAGCCCGTTGAAATTAAAGCAAAAGACGGTGTCATCCTCGCTTTCGGCGGATTCTCGGCGGATGTCGCCTATAGAACTCGTCTAGATCCTAAGCTCACGACAAATCTAAAGACGACGAATCAGCCTGGCGCTACAGCTGAGCTGATGCGTGAAGCCAGTCGTATCGGTGCTAATGTGATTCAGGCTGACTGGATCCAATTCTTGCCGAATACTTCACCTGACGAAGAAGGCATGGGTATGGGTTCACACTTTGCCAGCGTTGGCGGCTCTCTCTATGGTTTGTGGATCAATACCACCACCGGCAAACGCTTTACAGACGAATTCGGCGATCGTAAGACAACGACCGATGCGATTTTCAAGGTGCTGGACGCAGGCGGAAAGACAATTTCAGTCACCGATTCTGTCGGGGTTGCTTCATTCAATAAGGTTCGCCCGGGCGCAATGGACATCTTGAAAAAGAATGGAGCGGTTAAGGAATATGCGAGCCTTGATGCTCTGGCAAAGGCTTATGGCATGAACCCTGAAGCTCTTAAGAAGACCTTCGAAGAATTCAATAAAGCGATTGAAAGCGGAAAAGATGCGGAATTCGGACGCAAACTAGATAAAGACATTAAACCGCTCACCCATGCGCCCTACTATGTCTCAGAAATGAGTCCGAAGATTCACCACACTATGGGCGGTATCGCAACGGATACTTCAACTCGCGTCTTGTCGGTTGTTGATGACAAGCCGATTCCCGGACTTTATGCAGCCGGTGAATGCACAGGCGGCATTCACGGCGCAGTCAGAATCGGTGCTAATGCAGTGATGGACTGCTTAGTCAACGGTAAGTTGGCCGGTGAAACCGTAATGAAAGACGCTAAAAAATAAACTTTAGCTTTTTTCCATCAATCTGCGGCTGTCGAGAGAAAGTCTCGGCAGCCTAATTTTTTTGCGTGGTTTGAGGACGTGGTTTTGCCGCGGTAGGCTTTGCCGGTGAATCCCGAAAAAGCGCTGCGAGGTGTCTTAGCGAGAGAATTGGATGCTTCAAAAGCAGCTTAGGGCCGGAAAAAGCCATGATTTCTTTCGCCTTCTCTTTGAAACCTTTCCCATAACAGTGGATTTTGCATTTTGCGCAGACTGGTTTCTTTTCTCCGAAAGGACAGCAGGCGAGCCTTTTTACCGAATATAAATAGAACTCTTCGCATTCGGAGCACAAACCCGCCTTGGTATGGTGATGAGCACGGCAGTAAATCTCGGTCATGATGCGAATGGTTTCAACATCCTTTGCAATATAAGGAAGCTTGAGCTGTTGTTCGCGTTTTTCACTGAGATTTAACTTTTTAAGTTCATACTCAAACATCTGACCACCACAAACCAAGAAAAAAACAGAAATTCTTAGTCGAGCTTATGACCGAGCGCTTAATATTTTATTAAGCAATGAGAATGAGTTGCATTTGAAAAAGTTTCAGAATGTTATTTCTCGAAATAATCGCAAACAGTTAGCATTCAAAGCACAATACGGTTATTCGACAGTTGAAAGACACGTTTATATGACCGGAAACATCTCTGCAAAACCGGACACCTACGTCCGAGAAGGAACTTCAGTAACCCATTGGGGAATTGTGAAGACGACCGTCGTAGACGGAAAGATTTCTAAAATCGAACCGATACCGGAGGACCGGCGGCCGTCCCCTAATTTAAAAGCGCTGGCGGAACTGCCTTATGCACCTTCGCGGATTCGTTATCCGATGGTGCGCGAAAGTTACCTTAAAGAAGGGATCGCCTCAAAGGATCGTCGCGGAGAAGATAAGTGGGTGCGTTTGTCTTGGGATGAAGTCCTTGAGTTAATTGCCAAAGAGCTTAAGCGTGTTTACGCGGAATATGGTCCTAGCGCTATTTTTGGTCAATCCTACGGTTGGAAGTCTTCAGGTACAGTGAACTCAGCCAGTACACTTCAAAGAAGATTACTGAGCCTTTGCGGCGGCTACGTTTCCGGCGTCAATTCTTACTCCACGGCAGCAATGGGAACCATCTTGCCTTACGTTGTCGGGACAGGAGATCCTCAATCAACCGATTGGAATGTTGTTCTAAAAAACAGCAAACGCGTAGTGCTCTGGGGTTCCGATCTGATCATTACGAATGACATCGATTGGTCAACGACGCTGCATAACTATTTTCCATATCTGGAAAAACTCAAAACCTCTGATATCAAAACCATCGACATCAATCCGGTTAGAACAGAAACCGGAGAGTTTTTAGGCAGCGAATGGATCGCGCCCAAGCCAGGAACGGACTGTGCCTTAATGCTCGGAATGATGTACGAGTTGGAAAGTTCCGGCAAAACAGATAAGAAATTCATCAAAAGATACACCTCAGGTTTTGAGGTTTTCCGAGACTACCTTTTAGGTAAAGCAGACGGAATTCCTAAATCGCCTGAATGGGCTTCAGAAATTACCGGTATACATGCTGACAAAATCCGCTCCTTAACTCATGAATTAGCGGACAACCGCAGCATGATCATGATGGGATGGGGCATCCAACGAATTCAGTACGGCGAGCAGCCGCATTGGATGGCGTTCACCCTGGCAAGCATGCTGGGGCAAATCGGGTTGTCGGGCGGAGGCGTGGGCACGAACTACCACTATTCTTCCGGCGGCTGCCCTTTCCATATCGGCCCGATGATCGGAGGTCTAGCCTCTCGGCCTGAACCTGTCCTTCCCTGCTTAAAGCCCTGGAAAGGAAGCTCATATATTCCGGTGATGCGATTTGCTGACTGTTTCCTAAATCCGGGTAAAACGATTCAGCACAACGGTAAATTACTCACTTATCCTGATATTCGTATGGTGATGTGGACGGGCGGCAATCCTTTTGCGCATCAGCCGGAAACGAATCGTCTCCTTTCAGCGTGGAAAAAGCCGGAAACTATTGTTGTGACAGACTGCTTCATGACGGCTACAGCTCACCATGCCGATATTGTTCTTCCAGCTCAGACTGTTTTTGAACATAATGATATTTGTCCGATCGGCACCTATACGAACGACGGTATCGCGGCGAATCATGCCATGATCGCTCCGATTGGTGAATCTCGCTCGGATTATCAAATTTATTCCGAGCTGGCTTACCGCATGGGCGTCGGCCAGGAATTCACGTTCGGACTCGATGAAATGGGATGGATCCGAGCCATCTATAACGACAGCAAGGAACGCGGACTGCGTTCAGGCTTCATTTTGCCTTCCTTTGAAGAGTTCTGGCGTAAAGGTGTTGTTTTCTACCCGGAAGACGAAGCCAGCAAACATTTCGTTGCCTTTGAGGACTTTAGAAAGGATCCTGAGAACCATCCTCTTCGCACCGAAAGCGGCAAAATCCAAATCCTGTCTCTTATACACATCTCCGAGCCCACGAGACGCTCATGAATCT
>USHK01000186.1 GCA_900554375.1 uncultured Sutterella sp. | reverse complement strand
CGAGATTCATGAGCGTCTCGTGGGCTCGGAGATGTGTATAAGAGACAGGTCTCAGCCGTTCGTTAAGGACGACTCCAAGAGCGTTGGCGAACTCCTCAAGAGCAATGGTGCTACAGTATCTGCATTTGCGCTGTTTGTCGTTGGTGAAGGTCTTGAAAAACGCAACGACGACTTCGCCGCTGAAGTTGCTGCTCAGGCTGCTGCTGCCCGCGCCTAATTGTTGAACTTTTTTCGGAGTAAACGATGAGTACTGAAACGCCTAAAACGAAACGAATTCTGCTGAAATTATCGGGCGAAGCCCTTATGGGTGACAACGCCTTCGGTATTAGCCGAGAGACTCTCAAGAGTATTGTCGGCGAGATCAAGGAAGTAGTTGATTTAGGCGTTCAGCTCGCGATCGTTGTCGGCGGCGGCAATATCTTCCGCGGAGTCGCTCTCGGCTCTACGGGTATGGATCGTGCTACCGGCGACTATATGGGCATGCTGGCCACTTGCATGAACGCGATGGCGCTTCAGGACGCCTTGAGAAATGCCGGTGTCGAGGCACGCGTTCAGTGTGCTTTAGATATCGATCAGGTCGCTGAGCCGTATATTCGTGGAAAAGCTTTAAGCCACCTGAAGAAAGGTCGAGTGGTGATTTTTGCTGCTGGGACCGGGAATCCGTTTTTCACAACGGATACAGCTGCTGCTCTCAGAAGTGCGGAAATCGGTGCAGACATGGTTTTGAAAGCCACTCAGGTTGACGGTGTATTCACGGCAGATCCCAAAAAAGATCCGAATGCGAAGATGTATAAGTCCTTGACTTTTGATGAAGCGATTCAGAAGAAGCTCAAAATTTTGGACGCCACGGCTTTTACGCTCTGTCGTGATCAGGGTATGCCGATCAGAGTCTTCAATCTTCATAAACCCGGCGCTCTCAAACGTGTCGTGTTAGGTGAAGATGAGGGTACGCTCGTTCACGTTTAATCGAAAGAAACGGATACAAAAAAGCTCCGGCTTCGCATCTGCGGATCCGGAGCTTCCTTTTTAGCCGAATATTGAAGGTTATTTTTCAGCTTTTACGCGTTCTGCTGATTTTTTCTCTTCTTCTTTTTTGAGCTTGTTTTCTGCGTGGATTTTATCGCGCAGCTCATCGCTCTTTTGTTCCTGATCTTTCAGGATTGCGCCGAACATTTTTTCAATTTTTGCCATAGTTCAAACTCCTTATTAGATGATTTGAGCTTAAGCGTGTTTGATCCGACGGCCTGATAAACCAACTCGATTCGAGCGGTTTGAGGCTATTGCGCTCCGTGGTAAACTCAACGCATTAATAAGGCTGTCATTACCGCCGTTGTTTACTTCGGCGGATTTGACCGCGTCCGTGATTTTCTGCTCACCGGCGTGCGACAAAGTTTTGGGACTTGCAGCCGAGAAATCTGCAGAGATTGGAAATTGACATGACAACTAAAGACATCTACTCACAGTCCGAACACCATATGAAGCGTTCTATTGAAACGCTTAAAGAGAACCTGATGAAGATCCGTACGGGTCGCGCTCATACCGGTCTGCTCGAACATATCACCGTCGACTACTACGGCTGCCCGACTCCGATTTCTCAGGTCGCCCAGCTCGGTTTGGCAGACGCCAGAACAATTACTGTTCAGCCTTGGGAAAAGAAGATGGTTGCCGTGGTTGAAAAAGCCATTCGTAACTCTGATCTTGGCTTGAATCCTGCCACTTCCGGCGAAATTATTCGCGTTCCGATGCCTCCCCTGACGGAAGAGCGACGTCGTGACCTTACCAAGGTTGTCCGTTCCGAAGGCGAGGAAACGAAGGTTGCGATCCGCAACCTGCGCCGTGATGCAAACAACAAGGTAGCAGCTCTCGTCAAAGAAAAAGAAATTTCCGAAGACGACGAACGCCGGTCTAATACCGAAATTCAGAAACTGACCGATAAGTATATCGGTGAAGTCGACAAGCTGATTGCCGAAAAAGAAAAGGAAATAATGACCGTTTAATCGGTTAAGTCCTATGACAAGTCAGGAACTGACTGCAAAGCCACGTGAAAGGATTCCCCGTCACGTGGCTATTGTTATGGATGGCAACGGGAGGTGGGCAAAGGCCCGAAAGCTTCCGCGTCTCATGGGCCATCAAAAAGGGGTTGAGTCCGTCCGTACGGTCATCCAAGCGGCTGTTAAAACCGGTTTGCAGCATTTGACGCTGTTTGCTTTTTCCAGTGAGAACTGGAAACGGCCTGAAGAGGAAGTGAAGGGCTTAATGAAGCTCTTTTTAATCAGTTTACGCAAAGAGATTTCCTCATTGAACAAGGCGAACGTTCGTGTACGTCTTATTGGTGATCTGACAGCCTTCTCCGAAGAACTCCAGAAGCAAATTGCCGACTCAATGAAAGTCACGGAAAAAAACACCGGGCTGACGCTCAATGTCTGTGTCAATTATGGCGGCCGCTGGGAAATCCTTGAAGCTGCTAAAAAAGCCCGTGAGCTGCCGATTGAGGAAGTGACGGAGCAAAAATTTTCTTCGCTTTTGCCTTTAGCGGAATCTGGAGATGTCGATCTCTTTATCCGCACAAGCGGGGAGGAGAGAATCAGCAATTTTATGCTCTGGCAGCTGGCTTACGCCGAGCTGTATTTCACGGATATTTTATGGCCCGATTTCACCGAGAATGAGTTTTTAAAGGCGCTAAATTGGTACGCTAGTAGAGAACGTAGATTTGGTAAGACTTCCGAACAAATTCAAAAGGAAGCTGGAAAGGAATAGTTCATGCTTTTGCAAAGAGTTATCACAGCCGTTGTTTTATTAATCATTATCATCGGCGCGCTTTTAATTTCTCCTCTGGCCTTTACAGCAGTTGCTGCAATTGCCATCGGATGCTGTTTTTGGGAGTGGCTTCGCATTTGTAAATGGAACAACGGAGTCGCAATGGTTTGCGGCATTGTTTTGGGGGCGTTCTTCTTCTTCCTAGAGTATGCCTCTCCTGCTGCGCTTCAAACTGTTCAATCCGGCAACGGGCTGATGATTATCACTGCTACAGCCACGCTGCTTTGGGCAGTAATTACCGCAGTTATTTTCACCCGGCGCACTACGGGCTGGATGGTTCCCAAAGGCATCGGAGCCCTTTTAGGTTGGATTTTTGTTCCTGCCGCCTGGTTTTCTCTGATGTACTTATTCCGTGAGAAGGGCACTATCTACATGCTTTCCGTCTTGGCTATTGTATGGGTTGCCGATATCATGGCTTATTTCGGAGGTCGCTGTTTCGGTGGTCCTAAGATGGCTCAGGGGATCAGTCCGAAGAAGACGTGGTCCGGTGCTCTGACAGCCTTCGTTTGTGTCCTCGCTCTTTCATATGTCCTTTATTGGGCGCAGCCTTCTTTTCCGCTTTGGACGAATGCATTAATCGCCCACTTGACCGGCTGGGCCTCAGCATTGATTCTCATCATTGTCGTGTTGTTTTCGATTTCCGGAGATTTGTTTGAGAGTGCTCTTAAGCGTTCGGCCGGCGTTAAAGATTCGAGTAATCTGCTGCCGGGGCACGGTGGATTTTATGATCGATTAGACGCCCAAATGAGCGTGCTTCCTCTCACGGTTTTCATTCTTCTTTTCCTCCAGGGTTTCTAACTTTTAATCATGGAAAGCATTGCGATTCTCGGTGCAACCGGTTCGATCGGTAAAAGTTCATTAGATGTTATTTCCCGTTATCCAGAGCGGTTCAGCGTTTACGCGGTGACGGCAAATTCCAGTGTCAAAAAACTTGCACAGGCAGCGAACTGTCTCTTATACACATCTCCGAGCCCACGAGACGCTCATGAATCTCGTA
>USHK01000185.1 GCA_900554375.1 uncultured Sutterella sp. | reverse complement strand
ACGAGATTCATGAGCGTCTCGTGGGCTCGGAGATGTGTATAAGAGACAGCTTCTCGTGTAAAACCAACTAACGAACCAAAGCGAGGATTCAAAGAAAGGTCCGTGAAGCGGCCAGACTCAGAAGAAAGACAAACCTCATCAAACCGAATAATCCCCGTAGCAAAGACAAATCGTAAGACTCTCTCATTGGCGCTTAACACTGCATAGAACTTTGAGAGTAGTTCTTTGACTGCCGCAAACAAATCTTCCTGGTCAAGACAAAAAGTCAGCGGCGAGTCATATTCATCTATAAGGAGAACCAAAGAATCGTTCTTCAACGTCTTCAACCATTCAGACCACTGATGGAAAATGCTTTCTGCCGAGCCGGGGACATAACTAAAGCCGACACGGGAGAAGTTTCTGAAGATAAGTGAAGCTAATCGTTCAGAAAACTCTTCCGGAGAGGAAAAATACTTCGCCTCAGAAAAGTCCAGCTTCACAACGAGATACTTCGCCTCGCCTTTCCAGAGCTTCTCAATTGCCAAGCCCTTGAAGCCTCTTAAGCCATACCTAAACAAAGACTCGAAAGTGGAAATCAATAGAGACTTGCCGAACCTCCTAGGACGGACAAACAAATACTTGCCTTTTTGAGAAGCGAGGTCATAAATGAGTCTGGTTTTGTCCACATAGATCTCATCAAATTGTCTTAGTGCGGAAAAATCTGATGTGCCCAACGACAAGTTTTGGATCCGTTTCTGTTTCATTATTGTTTCTCAATCTAATCTTCTTCTCATTCTAATGATCGGCTTGGTTTCCAAGACTTTTAAATAGTTCAACGTCTATCCTCAGGATTTCACCGAATTATCCCGCAAGCTCTAAAAGCTAAAATATTTCCCGAATCCTCAAAACCAAAGAAGAAAAATTGTTCCGAAAACTCCTGACACTCTTGTTTTGTTCGGCTGTCTTATGCACACCATGGACGGCTCATTCCGCAGACACTCGTGCGGAAGTCAGGATTGCTGTCCTCTTTACAGAAGACCCGCTGTTTTACATCAACACCTTCGCCCCGACTTTGGATCATCTGCGCAAGGCGTTGCCTCAGTACAAGATCGTCACCAAGGAAATTTCAGGGCAAGAGTCCCCCGAAGACATCAAAAAAGAACACTTCAGCTTCCTGATTTCTTCGGCCGGCTTCTACGCCTCGTTTGATCCGTCATCTGCAGGCTTAAGACAAATTGCCACGCGCCACGACGCTCGAGCCAAGACAGCATCTGAATCCATCGGTTCAACCATCATCGCGTTAACCGATCGCAATGATCTCAATCGAATGGAAGATCTCCGAAAGAAGCGCCTTGTCACGAGAGACATCGATTCGCTTTCCGGATGGCTCGGCGCCAAAGGAAAACTTGCGGACCGCATCAGCGCTAAAGAGGATCAGCCGCACCTCTTCAGTACGAAGTACAGCTATCCGGACATCTACTCTTACCTCCTTTCAGGTGAAGCAGACGCCGCTGTCATTCCGACCTGTGAACTAGAGAACATCTCGAACGCCCACCTCTTCAAGGTTATCGACGAAGAGAAAACTTCTCTTACTTGCAAGAGCTCCTCACCGCTCTATCCTGACTTTGTGCTTTCTTCTTTTCCGGACGCATCGCCTGAGGTCGTTAAAAATTTCACAGTTAGCCTTCTGACAATGCCGAAGATGCCTGACGGAGCTTCCTGGGGCATCGCTAATGATTTTCGGTCTGTGCTTCAGCTCTTCAAAAAATTGGAACTCGGTCCTTATCGGCCGGAACCTTTCTCTATAGGAGCAATCATTGAGAAGTACAAAACAGAAGTCTTCTTGGCGCTTGCTCTTCTCTTAGGAATTTTGTTCCATATCTATCGCTCGAACTCTTTGGTTTTCCAGAGAACGGCCGAACTGAGAGAAGCAATTGATCAGCGCGATCGAGTCGCCGAAGTCGCGAGAAACTCTCTGAAGCGCTTAAGCCAAATGGAAAAGCGCGGCATCCTTTCTCAGCTCTCACACATGTTCGCGCACGAACTTAAGCAGCCTTTGTCGACCGTAGTGAATTACGCAAACGGCCTCAAGATGTCCGGCGAACAAAAGACGCTTGACCCGATCGTGAGCCAAGGCATTGAAGCCATTGCCTCCGAATCTTCTAAAGCCGCTCAGATCGTCGACAGAGTTCGAGAGTACGCGAAGTCTTCCAGACCGGTGGATTCGCAGAGCACAACGGACTTATCACAAGTCACGCGCAAAGCCATCGATGCTTTCCGACTTTATGTCTCGACGCAATGCCGACTTCAAATCGACTTGCCGCAAAAAGCCGAGATCAATGGCGATCCGTTTGAACTCGAAATCCTCGTCCTTAATCTTCTGAGAAATGCCGCCGACGCCGTTGAACCGCTCAAAGACAAGGCGCTCATCAGATTTTCCTTAGCTTCGGAAGACACTGACTGGGTTTTGTCCATTACCGACAACGGTCCGCCTGTTCCAGACGAAGTTCTGGAGCGTATGAAGAAAGCTCTGCAGAACTCGCTTAAAGCCGACGGCTTAGGACTCGGCCTTAAGATTGTCTTTGCGATTGCCGAAAGACATCGTGCTGAACTCAAATTCTCTCGCGTGGATCCGCAAGGCTTGCGTGCTGAAATTCGTTTCAAAAAGGTTTAGCTATGAAGTCATCCAAACTTACGCCTGTCGTCCGAATCGTCGATGACGATGAAAAAGTCCTCGCCTCCGAAGCCTTTTTGGTGAATATGGCCGGCTTCCGGACTTCAACCTACAACAGTGCCAAAGAATTCTTAGAAAAAGACGATCCGCTTTTCCCCGGGTGCGTGATTTTGGATATCCGTATGCCGAAGATGAGCGGCCTTCAGCTCCAAGAAGAAATGAAGAAGCGGGAAATCGATCTTCCGATCATTTTTCTGACCGGACACGGCGACATTGACATGGCAGTCAAAGCCATGCTCACCGGCGCCACCGATTTCATTGTGAAGCCTCCTGAACCTAGTCGTCTGAAAGTAGCGCTAGCTAAAGCCGTCGCTAAAAATCAGAACGATAGAGAAGCCGCAGAAACCTGCGAAGAAATGCGCGCTCAGTTCGATTTGCTGACGCCGGCCGAGAAAAAAGCCGCTGAGATGATTGCCTTAGGCAAGCTCAATAAGATGATTTCCTTTGAGCTGGAAGTCTCAGAGCAAGCCGTTAAAAACTGGCGAAGCTCGATTTTCCACAAGCTAAACTGCAAAAACATCGTTGAGCTCAACGCTTTCCTCCGTAAGATTCATATTCTTAACGACTAACAATCCTATGTTCAGAAGAGATTTCCTACTCACGACTTTAGCCGTCGCCGCTCCTGCCGCAGCCTTTGCCCAAGACATCAATTGGCGCCTGAGCTGCGACGTCTTAGTCGTGGGAGCGGGAGGCGCGGGTCTGGCTGCCACGGTAAGAGCTTCGGAACTCGATGCTGAAGTCATCTTGATAGAGCAGAACGTACATCTCGGCGGAAACACTCTGATCTCCGGCGGCTTTCTCGGTGTCGTAGATCCGATAAGGCAGGCGCCTTTGGGTATCACTGACAGCGAAGAAAGACACTTTCAAGACATTTGGAACAACGGCGACAAAATTGCGGATCCGACCTTGGTCCGCAAACTCGTCCATGAAGCACCCAGAATGCTCTCTTGGCTGGAAGCCAAAGGCGTGAAATTTCAAGATGAAGTCATCGAAATCTACGGTTCTCACTTCCCGCGCTGTCACAAGCCTATCTTCCCGAACGGTACCGCATACGTGCGAGCGCTCACCGGCGCCTTGATGCAAAGGCTGTCTCTTATACACATCTGACGCTGCCGACGACTCCTTACG
>USHK01000184.1 GCA_900554375.1 uncultured Sutterella sp. | reverse complement strand
CGTAAGGAGTCGTCGGCAGCGTCAGATGTGTATAAGAGACAGATGCGATCCTAACGGCCCATCACTTGGACGATCAGCTTGAAACGTTCCTGATTCAGTGGATGCGGGGCGCGGGTCCGGCCGGACTTGCAGCTATGCCGCCCCTGCTTCGTAAAGACGGATGCACGATTATGCGACCGCTGCTCGGCTTTCAGAGAGCGGAGCTAGAGCGTTTCGCCGAAATTCGAGGCATCCAGTGGATCGAAGACGAAAGTAACGAAGACACAAAATATCTTCGCAACGCAATTCGGCACAACATCATTCCAAATTTGGACAAGATTCGTCCGGGATTCAAAGCTGCGGCAGCCCGCAGTATAGAGCTGATTGCAGAAGCGGCAGAGACACTGCGGGATGTCGCAGAAGAAGACTTTGAACAAGCCTCAGAGAACGACGGGAAATATCTTCGAATTGAAGATTTTCTGGCGCTGCCGGCAGGACGAAGGGCTCGCGTACTGAGATTGTGGCTTGATCGAGCCGGTTTTAAACCGCTCCCAAGGGCTCGGCTCCTCGAAATGATTCGACAGATCAAAGAAACGACAAAACAAAGTGTTTGCCTCATGTTCTCCGACGGTTTGGAGATTCGAAAATACGGTTCCCGTCTTATGGTGACCGAGCATGAAAAGCCGGAAAGCGAAGCTGAGATCATTATCGAATGGAATGGAGAATCGGAAATCGACTTGCCGCAGTACAACGGAAAGCTTGTCTTTACTCCAGCGGAAGAAGGTTTTAACGAGGGTTATCTGAAAGCTCAGCCTCTTTCGATTCGTCGGCGTTCGGGCGGAGAGAAAATCAAGATTCATAAATTTCGTCCTCGCAAAGCCCTAAAAATGCTCTTTCAGGAAGCTGGAATCCCTGAGTTCGAACGCAAGAACCTGCCTCTAGTTTGGCGCGGTAAAACGCTGATTTATGTGGGCGGCGTCGGCTCCGAAGTTAGAGAGCAAGTGGATGATGACGGTACGCCGCGTTACAGAATCGAATTTATAAAAAATCCCGGCCTATTTGCTTAACAGGCCGGGAGCGAAAAATTAAAACAGTTATTGTTAGTCGACGGTAAGCAGAGCTTCGGGATCGTCGAACTCTGCTCCGCTGGCTTTTTCGAAAAGTTCAAGCAGAGACTGAATCGTCAGCTCTTTTTTCTGTTCCCCTTTTACGTCCACAACCACGCGTCCTTCGTGCATCATGATCAGACGATTGCCGAAACGCAGCGCGTCGCGCATGTTATGCGTGATCATAAGTGTCGTGAGATTGCCCTCGGAGACACGTTTCTGTGTGAGGTTCAGAACTTTCTCAGCTGTCTTGGGATCCAAAGCTGCCGTATGTTCATCCAGAAGCAGAAGCTTAGGAGGAACCAGAGTCGCCATAAGAAGCGTAATGGACTGTCTTTGACCGCCGGAAAGGGTTCCGATACGGGTTTCTAAGCGATTTTCAAGACCGAGGTCGAGTTCTTTCAACGCTTCTCGGAACTCAGCTAACTGGCTGCTTTGAGCACTCCATTTAAGCGATAAGGGCTTGCCTCGTCGGCTTGCCATGGCAAGGTTTTCTGCGACCTGCATATCGGCAGCCGTGCCTTTCATCGGGTCTTGGAAGACCCGTCCGATATATTTGGCCCTTACATGCTCCGGCATATGCGTGACATCTATCCCGTCAATGAGGATATGGCCCTTATCGGGATAAAAGACTCCTGCAATGCAGTTCATCAGGGTGGATTTACCGGAGCCATTGGATCCGATAACCGTGACAAAGTCTCCTTCTACAAGAACAAGATTCACTCCGCGAAGTGCTTTTTTCTCGTTCGGAGTATTCGGAAAGAAAGTCTTATGAAGATGAGTGATCTTAAGCATCGGCTTGCTCCGAACGTCTCATGATGGCGAATTTGTTTTTGATCAAGGGAAGTGAAAGGGCAACTGCAACTAGAACGGCTGTGAAGAGCTTGAGGTCGTTCGGGGGCATGCCCAGTTCCAGAACGATGGCGATTACGGCACGGTAAACCACAGAGCCGAGCACCACGGAGATCAGCCAGTTCTTGAAACTTCGAGTGCCGAAAAGCACTTCACCAATGATGACGGAGGCCAAGCCGATCACGATAGTTCCGGTACCCATACCGACGTCAGCAAAGCCGTTGCTCTGGGCGACGAGGGCGCCGGAAAGAGCAACAAGACCGTTAGATATGAGCAAGCCGAGAATGACCATGATGTTGGTGTTAATGCCTTGTGCACGGGCCATTTGAGGGTTGCAGCCGGTTGCTCGAATCGCGGTTCCAAGTACAGTTCCGAAGAACCAATACATAATTACGCCGACGATGGCCGTTGCAACCAAACCCACAATTAGTGTCGCGATAACCTGAGAAACGCCGAAAAGGTCTTCGGTAAGAGTGAAAACCGTCTCGGAGCGCAGCAGAGGAACGTTTGCTTTGCCCATGATCATGAGGTTAACGGAGTAAAGGCCGATCATGGTCAGAATACCTGAAAGCAGTGCCGGGATCTTAAGTTTGGTCGTTAGCAGCGCAGTGACGGTTCCGCCGATGCAGCCGGCTACCAGCGCGATTAGCATGGCCAACCAAACGGAGTGACCGGCGTCAATCAGCGTTGCTGCAACGGCCGCTCCCAATGGAAATGTTCCTTCCACGGACAAGTCTGCGATATCCAGAACACGGAAGGTAAGGAAGACGCCGAGGGCCATAATGGCCCACAGCAAACCTTGAGAAACGGTTGATAAAACTAAATCTAACATCGCCGAAGTTTCGATTACTTAACAAGTTCGTATTTCACGTCTGCCGGAATTGTCATACCAAGATTCTTGACGCTGGCTTCATTGAAAACGGTCTTGAAGTTCTTCTGGTATTGAATCGGCATTGTTTCAGGTTTGCCTTTGCCTTCAAGGATATCGGCAGCCATCGTGCCGGCAATCTTGCCGAGTTCATAGTAATCAATAGCGATAGCGGCTGTCGCTCCTCCTTTGACCTCACCGCCTTCGCCGGCGAATACCGGCAATTTTGCTTTTTCAGTGATCTTGATCAGTGCAGGAACCGCAGAAGCAATCGTGTTGTCCGTCGGAGTGTAGATGAGATCTACTTTTCCGACTAAACTCTGAGCCGCCTGTTGAATGTCATTTACGTTAGAAACAGTGGCCTCACGAATGTTGAGGTTCAGTTTTTTTGCTTCGTCTTTGAAGATCTGAACCTGACGTTCCGAGTTGATTTCGCTGGAAGAGTAAATCACACCGACATTCTTAGCGTTGGGGTAGATCTTGACAATCAGTTCAAGCAGGCTGTTGATCGGTGCCATGTCCGAAGAGCCGGTGACATTGGTACCGGGTTTGTCGTTGCTTCTGACGAGTTTAGCGATTTCGAAATCGGTAACGGCTGTCGCAACGATAGGAATCTTATTAGTTGCATTTGCCATGGTCTGAGCCGCCGGCGTTGCGATTGCACCGATCAGGTCCACCTTATTGCCGGTAAACCGAGTGGCAATATTGCGCAGGTTAGACTGATCTGCCTGGGCGTTCTGGAAATCAAACTTGACGTTCTTGCCCTGAACGAATCCTCTGGAAGCGAGACCGTCGACAAAACCCTTGTTAGCGGCGTCCAAAGCCTGATGTTCGACAAGCTGAACGACACCGATGTTATATGTTTTAGCAGCAGGGGCCTGAGCAGCGGGGGCTGCAGTTTTTTTATCATCGCAGCCGGTAACGGTCAGGACTGCGGCAAGGGATGCCGCAAGGAGGCAAAGACGAGAAATTTTCATATTTGTACTCTTGTTATGCAAATTTTTATAGAAAAAGCGATAAATCCTATTCTATTTAAG
>USHK01000183.1 GCA_900554375.1 uncultured Sutterella sp. | reverse complement strand
CGAGATTCATGAGCGTCTCGTGGGCTCGGAGATGTGTATAAGAGACAGGTATTTTGAGCTAATCAGAGCCGTTAAAAACCTCCGGAGCCCTTCTGCCGCGGACCCTCCGAGAATTGAGCTTCGAACAGCGAGAAAATCAGATAAAAGGTTTTGGGATAAATATTTCTCTCTGTCCTTCATCATTTTTCGGGGTTGTCCCAATACTAATTTCGGCGCTCCGCCACAATCACCCCGAACTTCTGATTAAAAAGCTTAAAGTTTTAGGCAAAGATTTTCATCCTCAAATTGGGGAACGTAAGAGTAACTATCACCCCTAAAAATCTTGTCATATTTGTCGCTCCCTATCGTCGCAAAAAACTTTTCTCAGAGCTTGTTTGGCCAAGAGACAGGGCCGCTTTTACTCGAGCTTAATTTTGAAGGACAAAGCCAGACTTTATTTGTCTAAGAGTACTTGTTGTTTGCTCAATTTTTTTGAGGTTTTCGAGTCAGCGGAAATGAAGAAAAAATCAGGCCTCTCGGATGTGATTGGTCGAGATACCTGATAGTCGCCTAAGATTTGCCAAAATTTAGGAAGATCGACTTTCTAATCTACTTCGTACCCGGATGCCTTCAAAGCCTGTTGTGCCTTCTGAAGGTTTTCTTTCTTCACTAATATATAGTCGGTGTTGTAGGTCGAGACCACAAAGATCCCGATCTTGTTGTCTGCCAAAACCTTAGATATTTCAGACAAGATACCGATCAAAGAAAAGTCCAGTTTGCCCTCTATCCGGAACATCCTCCAGCCGTCAACCCGGTCAGTTGTGTTTTCAGGAACGTCAGACGTCAGGCATACAAGTGAGATTTCTTCGTCCGTTTTTCCAATGAAAAAGAACTTGCCGTTCAAATCAATGTCGGAAATTGATACTACCTTGCAAACGGATAGTTCTTGATCGAGTGTTTTAAGTTTCATTTCCACGTCCTCCGGCAAATCGATCAGAAAAACGCTTATCTATTCTTCCTGAATATTTGAGAGAGTCAATCAACATTCCCATTGAATAACATCATCAACTCTAAGATCACCAGACAAACAACCGAGAAATAAAGATTTCTTTTTCCCAGATTAGGTGAATTGAACAAAATAGAAGATCACAGCTTCCGATTTATAAGTCCGATCCAACACAATGAGAAATCATCTTCTCCGGCAGCATGAAGTCCGGAAAAAAAGCGACAGATTCAGTTAACCGTAAACCGTGATCTTCGTCTATTCCATTTTCTTCTCGGCTTTTAACTCATTCACGCCAGCCAAGGAAACTTCTTGAAGTAGCCTTCTTCAAAATTTTTGATTTTCTCTTCCGACTTAAGTGTCAAAGCTACCGGATCCAAGCCTTGAAGAAGTTTTTCTTTTCTAGACGGCTCAATTTCGAAATGCAAAGTGGCGCCCGAGGGAGTCGTCACGGTTTGGGCCTCTAAATCAACGGTAACATTCTTCGACTCAGCGTTCTGAAGTTCTTGGATGAGCTCGGAAACTTTCTCCTTTGGCAACACAATCGCGAGAACCCCGTTGTTGGCGCAGTTATCAAAGAAAATCCCGGCAAAAGAAGAACCTATCAAGCACTTAATGCCGCGTTTTTCTAATCCCCATACAGCATGTTCTCTGGAAGAGCCGCATCCGAAGTTCGGCCCGGTGACAAGAATCTTGGCGTTTCTGTATTCAGGCTGATTCAGTACAAAATCTTCCCGCTCTGTTCCGTCCTTGTAAAGACGAACATCATGGAACAGACCTTCAAGTACGCCTTCTTTATCGATGCGTTTCAGGAACGCCTTCGGCATGATGATGTCGGTGTCGATGTTAGAGGCCGGCATCGGAGCAGCAACAGCGGCGAGTTTTTCAAATTTTTCCATGATTTACTCCTCTCTGATATCAGCGATAAAACCTTTAACACTCGCCAAAGCAACCATCGCCGGACTTGCCAAATGGGTTCTGGCTTGAACGCCCTGCCGTCCTTCGAAATTACGGTTCGTCGCAGAAATGCATCTGTCTCCGGCGCCCAAGATATCGCCGTTCATTGCCAGACAAAGCGAACATCCGGAATTCCGCCACTCCCATCCGGCATCTTTAAAAACCTTATCAATACCCTCTCTTTCTGCCTGAGAACGAACCTGGGTGCTTCCGGGGACGACAAAGGCTTTAACGCCGGGGGCAAGTTTTTTGCCCTTCAGAACTTCGGCTGCTGCTCGGAGATCCTCGATTCTGGAGTTGGTACAGGACCCGATGAATGCATGAGTAATCGGAAGTCCTTTAATTTTCTGTCCGGCTTCAAGTCCCATATAGTTCAACGCTCTTTCGTAATCAGCACGAATCTTCGGATCAGAGATTGAAGCAGGATCAGGTATTGATTCGGAAATCGAACAGTTCTGATCGGGGCTCGTACCCCAGGTAACAGAAGGCTCAAGACCTGTGATGTCAATTTCAGTTTCCTTATCAAAAACTGCTTCTTCGTCAGATTTGAGCGTCTTCCAGAACACCACGGCTTCAGACCACATTTCGCCTGAGGGCGCAAATTCTCTGCCTTCTAAATAATCAAATACTTTTTGATCCGGCGCAATGATCGAAGAGCGAGCAGCACATTCAACGGCCATATTGCACAGCGTTAAACGCTCTTCAACTGATAGATCGCTGATCACAGGGCCACAGAATTCGACGCAGTGCCCGGTGCAGCCGCCGGCGCCGAGTTTTTTCACGATAAAAAGAACAATATCTTTGACTGTGACAGAAGCGCCTCTGACACCAGTGACTCGAACGCGCATATTCTTGAGCTTCTTGTATCGAAGCGTCGAAGTAGCCAAGTAATGATAAATATCGGATGTTCCGATGCCATAGGCAACAGCACCGAGTGCACCGTACATAGCGGTGTGACTGTCGCCGGCGCCGATCAGCATTCCCGGAAGAACTTTTCCCCGTTCTACCATCACGACATGCTCAATACCTTGCTTGGGATTGCCGTTGTTCAGAACTTCAAAATCAAAGTCCGAGCCATTCTTTATCAAATATTTGACTTGGGTACAGGCATTTTCTTCTGCCGGGAATTCTGTTCTATCCGCTGCACTCGAATTCACATGATCTATCGTACCTAAAGTCGCTGACGGGCGCCAAACTTTTAAGTCATTTTCCCTCAACAGTGAGAAAGCTTGAGGGCTGGTGTATTCGTTTACAACCGTACGGTCAATGTAAACGAGCCTCTCAATACCATCTGCCGAAAGTTTTTCAATGGTATGAAGATTGACTATTTTGTCGTACAAGGTTTTTGTCGTCATTAAGTTCTCCTTGAGGTCTCTAAAATTTTACTATTCGGATTTTTCCGGCCTTTTCTTTTGAATTTCAAATTCGTGATTTCTTTTGTATCTTCCCAAACAAGATAGTTCGGGTTACTTCGATCCTGGCAGAGCAATAGTTCGGATCTCGGTCATCAGCCGCTCAGCAATAAATTTTGGTGGTAAGCGATAAACTCGCGCAGTTCCTTTGAAGATGAACTGATTCTGGTCTTCCAGAGCTTTTTCGGTAGTTCTATAGGCAATCCGATTAAAAGTCCGCAAAATATTTTCCGCTGCCGATGCTCAAATAAGTCAGCAGAGATTAAGCAGGAATCCTTATAATCAGTCTACTTTTTTCGTCGAATTGAAACCGTAAGCATGTCTTCTCGTGTTATTCCAATTAAGGCCGCAACTAAAACGGTCCCGCTGGTCGGTGAAATCCGTCGTGACGATACTCACTGGATTGATTCCCGCGGACGCCCTTTACGCGATGTCAGAATCTCTATTACCTGTCTCTTATACACATCTCCGAGCCCACGAGACGCTCATGAATCTC
>USHK01000182.1 GCA_900554375.1 uncultured Sutterella sp. | reverse complement strand
CGAGATTCATGAGCGTCTCGTGGGCTCGGAGATGTGTATAAGAGACAGCTTTTGGCAAGTCTGCCTGTGGGCGTGAATGTTTATATCATGGCACAGGAGTTCGGCGTGGTAGAAGGTCCTGTTGCTAACGCTTTGTTGCTGACGACCTGCCTTTCAATGCTTACGGTACCGCTTCTGACTTCTCTCTTTAATTTTCTTTAGTGTCAAAGAAAGCCTCGGGGCAAGAGCCGCGAGGCTTCTAAGACAGATTTTGTCAGGCTAGGGGTACCTGAAAAAAATCATGAAGCTTGCTACCCCGACACAGGTCCAAGCGACCGGCGGGGAGAACAAGAAGGCTAAAAGTCGGTTTTTGGCTTTGAAGCCCACTCCGTAGACGAAGCAGAAGCTCATCCCTAAAAGCAAAAGAACAAGCCAGCCGTGCGGTACGGAGGTCATATCGGAAGCGATTGCCCGAGGGTAAATAATTACAAAAGCCGCAACCGACAAGGCAATTAGAAAGGAGATGATTCGCATGCGCTATTCATTCTCTTTTTCAGACTGCTTCGGAAAGTCAAATCCGAGTGTAGCCAACGCTGAAAGGCAGATCATGAAGAGGACTGCGCAAATCCATGCTAAATATGTCATTGTTTACTCCAGCTGCCCGAATTAACGGGCAGCATCATTATTTCTGATTAGTAAAGATTCTTCGAGTTGTCCTGGATCATCTTATTCGTCAGTTTTCCACTCATCACCTTATAGGCCCACCCTGTATAAATGAGAACCAAAGGCAGGAAGATCAGAGTAACGATCAGCATGGTGAAAAGCGTGAGCTGAGAGCTTGTGCAGTCCCAAACCGTCAGTGAGGAGATCGGGTTGGAAGAAGACGGCATTAAGAACGGGAACATCGCCACCAGCGGAGTAAAGACGGTTCCGACTTCAGCTAAAGAAGAAAAGATGATAGCAACACCGGCCTTAAGCTTGCTGACGCTTAAGAAAGATATCAGGGCGCCTATGACTGCGAGCGCAGGGAAGACCCAAAGAACCGGGTAATCGGTGAAGTTTTTGAACCAGGCACCTGCTTGGACTTCTACCGTCTTACTGAGCGGATTGGGGAGCATGTTGGGGTCAATCGCAGAAGTGATCACAAACCCGTCAATTCCCATATATACCCATACACCGGCGATTAGGAACAGGACGATGAATACTAAGGAAGCTGCTTGTCCGCAGACTTTTGCTCTCTTCTGAAGCGCGCCCTCCGATCTTAGGACTAAGTAGTTGGAGCCCTGGGCAACAATCATAGAAATGGAAACTAAGCCGCAGAGGATAGCAAACGGATTGAGAAGTGCCCAGAAGGAACCGGTATAGAAGCTTCTCAAATGATCGTCGAAATGGAACGGTACACCTTCCAGCAAATTACCGAAGGCGACTCCGCAGACAATCGGCGGGACGAAACTGCCGATGAAGAGGAGCCAGTCCCAGGAGTTTCTCCAGGTTTTGTTGGCAATCTTGCTTCTGTAGTCAAAGCCGACCGGACGGAAGAAAAGTGCAAACAAGACCAGCAGCATTGCCCAGTAGAAACCTGAGAAGGCGGTAGCGTAGATCAAAGGCCACGCGGCAAAAATGGCTCCGCCGCCGGTAATGAACCAAACTTGGTTGCCGTCCCAGTGAGGGGCGACGGAATTGATCATGACGCGGCGTTCGTCGTCGTTTCTGCCGATGAAAGGCAGAAGTGTTCCGACGCCCATGTCCTGACCGTCCATGACGGCAAAACCAGCCAACAGAACGCCGATGAACAGCCACCAGATGAGTTTAAGTATTTCGTAATCGATAAACATAGTCACTGTCCTTTACTTAGCAGCTTGTTCGTGGTGATAGGCACCGGTTCCTAAAGAGCTGGGACCGATCTTTGCAAAGCGCACCATAAGCCACGCTTCCACAATTAACAGGCCTGTGTAGAGGAAAACCAAGGCGCCCAAGGAACCCCACAACGAACCTACAGACAGAGAAGATACAGAGAGGTGGGTCGGGAGGATTTCCCAAATTGTCCAAGGCTGCCGGCCGTACTCAGCGACAAACCAACCGGCTTCGCAGGCAATCCAGGGGAGAGGGACGGCAAACAGCACGAGTTTGAGCCAAAGACGCTTGTTAGCGGCCACTCTGCGCAGAGAGTAGTAAACGGAAAGACCGAAGATCAGCAGAAGGGCTACGCCGGCTCCGGCCATGATACGGAAAGCGTAGAACATGGAATTGACGGAATACGGAATAGAGTCATTTGCAGCCTGCTGAATTTGAGCTTCCGTGATCTTGTTAATATCGGGCTGATATTTTTTTGTCAGCAATCCGAACCCAAGGTCTTTTTTATGCTCTTCGAATGCTGCCTTAGCCTGAGCGTCGTTCGGATTCTTGCGGAGCTGTTCCAAAGCCTTCACGGCAACAACGCCTTGAGTAATACGTTCTTTGTTTTCCGCGATGATCTGATTCAAGCCAGGGATTTGTTTATCCAAGGAGCGAGTCGATAGGATACCAGCGAGCCAGGGAACGGTAATTTCGAAGGTATTCTTCTTAAGCTCGGGATCGGCGAACGCAACGAGGCCCATAGAAGCAGGAGCGGGCTCAGTTTCCCAAATGGCTTCCATTGCTGCGATTTTGGCAGGCTGATCCTGAGCGACAAGATAACCGGACTCATCGCCTTGCTGAGCTGTAAAGATCGCAGCAACTAAGCCGAATACAGCTGCAATGCGGAAGCTGCGCTTGGCAAAGTCCATATCACGTCCTTTGAGCATGTACCAAGCAGAAATTGCAAGAACAAATGCAGCACCGGTGCAGTAACCGGCTGAAACGGTATGGAAGAATTTGGCTTGTGCCCAAGGGCTGAGAATGACGTCAAAGAAGTTCGTCATCTCCATTCGCATAGTTTGGTAATTAAAGGTTGCACCTACGGGGCTCTGCATCCAGCCGTTGGCGACCAAAATCCATAAGGCAGAGAGATTGGAACCCAATGCCATGAGGAATGTGCAAAGTAGGTGTGTACCCTTCTTGAGTCGAGACCAGCCGAAGAAGAAGAGACCGATAAAGGTGGATTCCAGGAAGAATGCCATCAGACCTTCAATGGCAAGAGGTGCACCGAAGATATCACCGACATAGTGAGAGTAGTACGACCAGTTTGTTCCGAATTGGAACTCCATGGTAATGCCGGTGGTTACACCCAAAGCAAAGTTAATTCCGAAGAGTTTTCCCCAGAATTTGACCATGTCTTTGTAAACCTGCTTGCCTGTCACCACATAGCACGCCTCCATGGCTACGAGCAGCATGGAAAGCCCTAGGGTGAGAGGCACGAATAAATAGTGATACATTGCCGTAGCAGCAAATTGGAGCCGCGACAGGTCAACTAATTCAGTTGAGATCATTATTTTTGTCCTTGAACAGTATTAACAGTGGGAGAGTTAAGAAACCTTGCACTGACAGCCTCAGCACTTTGATCCGTTTTTGTTTCAGGGCCGAAGAAAAGGAAGAAAATGGCACAGATCAAGGCAATTTTGCAGCCGATGATCACAGCCAATTTGATCCCGAGCCGTTCGGAAGAGCGGTCTGATTTTTTAACTGCCATAAAAGAAGAAAATTCCGTAAGTTTCTAAACGTAACTAATTGTAGTTTCAGATCTCTTCAATGGAGGCTTCCGAAACTATTTCAAGCAGATATTTTTTTGTATTAATCAATTTTCTATTGTGGGATTGGGAGCCGGTACATCATCTCCGTCTTCCCAAGCAAACGGGAGGATTGCCATGAATATAAAGAAAATGAGGGCCACGGCAATTACGAGCCATTTCCACATTTTCTTTTTCTCTTTTTGTTCCATTGATTCACCAAAAATAAAGTTTTGCGGGTATTTTCTCCCGAGAAAAACTAATTTTTCGTATTCCTGCCTAAAAAGGCCATAAAAAAAC
>USHK01000181.1 GCA_900554375.1 uncultured Sutterella sp. | reverse complement strand
CATACGAGATTCATGCGCGTCTCGTGGGCTCGGAGATGTGTATAAGAGACAGGGGCCGCTCATTAGGTGCGACGCCTTCCCAAATCGTTGTGGTCGAACTTGAAGATAAAGGTCTTCTGACGAATAGCCCTGTCGGCCATGTGGTCGAGATTTTGGGAACGATCGACGAGCCGGGTATGGAAACAGAAATCGCGGTTCGTAAGTTCGATTTGCCCTACAAATTCTCGGAAGAAACTAAAAAAGAAATTATGCGATTTTCTGATTCCGTCACGAAGTCTGATCTTCGTGACAGAGTCGATCTTCGCGATATTCCGTTCGTGACGATTGACGGCGCGGACGCAAAAGACTTTGATGACGCGGTTTATTGTCTGCCTCTGGAAAACGGTAAGTTCCGTCTGCTTGTGGCGATTGCTGATGTTTCTCACTACGTTAAACCGGGAAGCGCGATTGATAAAGACGCCCAGTTAAGAACGACCAGCGTCTACTTCCCGAGACGTGTGATCCCGATGCTGCCGGAAGAACTGTCCAACGGCCTATGTTCTCTTAATCCGCAGGTTGACCGCTGTACCATGGTTTGCGATGCAATCATCGGGGCGAACGGACTGGTTGAGGCCTATCAGTTCTACCCGGCGGTTATTCGTTCGGCTGCGCGACTGATTTATGACAATGTTTGGTCTGCGCTCTGCAATCCGAACGGCCCGGAAGCCAAAGTCATGGAACACGTTCTCGGCAACGTTCAGGATCTCTATGACCTCTACAAGAATCTGATTAAGAGCCGCGAGCTGCGAGGAGCGATGGATTTTGAGACGGTTGAAACTTATATCGTCGCCAATGAGCAGGGCAAAATTGAACAGATTCTTCCGCGTGAACGCAATGACGCGCACCGCCTTATTGAAGAAATGATGTTGGTGGCGAACACCTGTGCGGCTGATTTCTTGCAGAAGAACAAGGCTCCCTGCCTTTATAGAGTTCACGAGCCGCCTAGTCAGGATCGTCTGGAAAAAGCTAGAGCGACTTTGGCTCCGTTTGGAGTGACGCTCCCTGGCGGAGATTCTCCCACTCCCGGCGACTATGCCAAGGTGCTTGAATCGATCGCCGATCGTCCCGACAAGGCCATGATTCAGACGATTTTGCTGCGTTCAATGCAGCAGGCTGTCTACAGTCCGCATAATGTCGGCCACTTTGGTTTGGCCTACGAAGCCTATACGCATTTCACCTCACCGATTCGCCGTTATCCGGACTTGCTGGTGCACCGCGCTATTCGCGGCATCTTACGGCGCCGGAAATACGTGCCGAAGATTTTGGTTGAACCCAACGAGGCAGAAGTTCCGGTTCAGACGAGAGAAATCATCTGCAAGGCAAAACCTGACGATAAGAAGAAAGTCCCACATATCGACCTGTGGGAAAAGCTCGGTCTTCTCTGTTCTGCTCATGAACGCCGTGCTGATGAGGCCAGCTACGACGTAATGGCTTGGCTGAAATGCAACTACATGCAGAATAAGCTCGGTCAGGTTTTTAAAGGTGTGATTTCAGGCGTTAGCCCCTTCGCGATTTTCGTCACGCTTGAAGACTTGTATGTGGAAGGCGCAATCCATATTTCCGGTCTTGGGGACGATTACTTCGTCTTTGATGACAAGTCCAATGAAATCTACGGCGAAGACTCCGGACTGCGTTATCGCCTAGGTGACGAGCTCACTGTTAAGGTTGCCCGCTGTGATCTCGACGCAAGAAGAATAGAATTCGCTTTGGTTTCGAAGAATCGTCAAAGCAGACCGAAAACCGAAGCCAAAAAGAAAACCGTAAAATCTCCTGCTGCACCGCGTAAGCCTGCCGCAAGAAAAACGAAGAAAGCACCGTCTGCTACCCAAAAACGCTCATGAAAAAAGAAGATACAGTCCTAGCCGGCTTCCATGCCGTGTCCTCGAGAATGAAACGAGATCCTTCGTCGATTCGCATCGTTTACTATGATCCGAGACGCCGTGATCAGCGCATGCGCAGGATGATTGAAGAGATTGAGAAGGCGGGGATCCGTTTGATGCAGGCAGACAATAATCGCTTGGACGGGTTTTCGCACGAGGTTCCCCACCAGGGACTGATTGCTCTGGCCGCGCCGATCGACATCGGCATGTCTTTCGATACATTGATGGACAACCTTGCCGGCAACCCGCTTCTGCTGCTTTTGGACGGCGTGACTGATCCGCGCAATTTCGGTGCCTGCCTCCGTGTTGCAGATGCTGCAGGAGTTTCTGCCGTGATCACGCCGAAAGACCGTTCCGCAACATTGACAGCGGCTGCGGTGAAGGCAAGCGCCGGAGCTTCTGAAACTGTACCAATAGTGCGAGTAACGAATTTGGCCGGTTCAATTGTTGAGCTCGTTGACGCAGGTGTTCCGATCATCGGTACGGCTGGCGAAGCCCAAAAGACCATTTATGAATTCGATCAAAAGGGCGCTTTTGGCTGGGTTCTCGGCGCCGAAGGCGACGGTCTGCGTCAATTGACTCGTCGCCGCTGCAGTGATCTGGCAAAGATTCCTATGTTGGGAACGGTAGAAAGCCTCAACGTCTCTGTAGCAGCCGGTATTTGTTTGTTTGAAACCGTGCGCCAGCGGACCGTTGGCTGATCAGCTCCCAACTACATCTTGATTTTTGAAGTGACGAGGCCGTAGCAACAACGGCCTCGAATCGTTTCTAAGTATTGTCCGGAGACAGCGAAAGAAATAAGAAGCATTACCGCAATCGAAAAAGTTTGTCGTTAATGGATCTACCCAGATTAGTTGGCCATAAAGAGGCTGCTTTCCTCCGTTCATATGACTGGCGGCCGACGTTTACGTTTTTTGGCGCCTCTGTATTCAAGCTTGAGCGAAGACAAATTCAACTATTAGGACTTCCTAATAGTTGATTCGGGCAAGATTGCTCGGAACTTCTGCAGATCTTTTTTTCGTAACTAATTTAGTAGTCAGGATTTTTTCTCTTGAAAGTGGTGTAGAATCACGCACTTTCTAGTCCTTGTCACACCGGAAGACGCTCCGGGCGACTATTTCCCATAAGGAGGTTCAATGCGTCACTATGAGATTTGCTTCATCGTCCACCCTGATCAGAGCGAACAGGTCCCGGCGATGATTGAGCGTTACAAGGCTGCTGTGGAAAGCCACGGCGGTAAGATTCACCGTCTCGAAGATTGGGGCCGTCGTCAGCTGGCTTACCCGATCGAGAAACTCGTGAAAGCCCACTATGTTCTGATGAACATCGAATGCGGTCCCGAAGTTCTTGAAGAACTCGAAAACAATTTCCGTTACAACGACGCCGTTCTTCGTCACCTCACCGTGAAAATGAAGAAGGCTGAGACAGAACCTTCTCCGATGATGAAGGCTGTCGAGAAAGAAGAAGCCCGCAAGGCTGCCAGCGCTGCTGCTGAAGCTGCTGCTCCCGCACCTCAGGCTGCTGAAGAAGCCCCGGCTGAAGCCCAGGCTTAATTTAGGACTGCGAGGTGAACTCGTTCGAGCTTGACGGAATTCTGGAAAAGAAAGACGTTATCCGATACACCTTATCTAACGTTCCGATTCTTGATTTAAGCATCCGGCACATGTCGGTGGTTCAAGAGGCCGGGTCGGACAGAAAACTGAGCTTTTCCGCAGAAGCGGCTGCAGTCGGTCCGGCTGCTAAGGCTCTCAATGAGGTGCAACTCGGAAGCCGTCTGAAATTCAGGGGATTCCTAACTACATCTTCGGCGCGTTCACGCAAACTCGTCCTGCATATAACGGAATTTGAAAAGGAGTAAATCATGGCTTTTGGTGCCAAAGGAAAGGGTAGACCTCGTAACCCTAATCAGCAGAACGCGCTCTTCAAGCGTAAAAAATTCTGCCGTTTCACAGTTGATCATGTTGATCAGATCCTGTCTCTTATACACATCTGACGCTGCCGACGACTCCTTACGTG
>USHK01000180.1 GCA_900554375.1 uncultured Sutterella sp. | reverse complement strand
GGAGTCGTCGGCAGCGTCAGATGTGTATAAGAGACAGCCGTTAAGGATAAATACTGTGGAGCATGATTTTGCTTATGCGAGGACCTTTGTTTGAGGTATTCTCACATTTGTCGACGAATAATTACATAACACATCATGCTGAAACGAACAACCCTCAGCCTCATATGCGTTTTGGGCCTTATATCCGGCTTAACCGCATGTAACGATAAAGAAGCATCCAAGCAGAATATTCAAGCTGTCAAAGTAACGACGCTCAAAGCCGAACCTACCACTCAGCCGTATGTAGCCGAGGTTTTCGGACAAACCGAAGGCTCAAAAGCGGTGATTGTTTATCCTCAGGTGACCGGGCCTGTGTTGGAGCGGCACTATGCTGAAGGACAAAACGTGAAGCAGGGCGATGTGTTGTTCACGATTGATCCGGCTCCCTTTGACGCAGCTAATCAAAGTGCGGAAGCATCCGTTGTTCAAGCCCAGGTAGAGCTGAGTCAGGCTGAACGAGAAGCGAAGCGATTTGCCGCTTTGCGTAAAGTTAATGCTGTAAGCGAGAAAGAATATTCAGACCGCATCAGCACTTTGGAGTCCTGTAAGGCAAATCTAGCAGCAGCGAAGGCTAAGGCGCTGCAAACCAAAATTCAGCTTGATTACACGTCGGTCAAAGCGCCCGTGAGCGGAATTGCGGGTAGGTCTTTAATTAACCCCGGAACATTGGTGACGGCCAACAGTTCGGCCTTAACCGACATCACACAGGATGATCAACTCAAGGCTCGCTTTTCTTTAAGTGATAATGATCTGCACGGATTCACGATCACTGAAGACTCTCCGGTGAGTGTGGTGCATGAGAAAACTGGAGTGGAAGTTCCTGCGCGCATTAACTTTGCCGCGACTCAAATCGATCCACAGACGGGAACCCGTTCATTGAGCGCGGAGATTGAACGTTCTGCTGAGCTGCTTCCGGGGCAATACGTGACGATCCGTTTGACGCTCGGCACACAAAAGGGAGTTTATCTGATTCCTCAATCGGCTGTGCGTCAGCTGCCCGACGGAACTTACAGCGTCTATTTATATAAGGACGGTGTCGCGAGAGCTCAGCCTGTGACGGTGGGCCGCTGGTCAGGTAAGGATTGGATTATCACCTCCGGCCTCAACCCCGGAGACCTTGTAATCATTGATCAGATCCAAAAACTCAGAGATAAGGCCAAGGTGGCCTTAAACCAAGACAAGAAAACCGCTTCAAAGTCGACTGAAAAATAATTTGCGATAGGGGAACCGAAATGCTTTCTCAATTCTGTATTCGGCGGCCAATTTTCGCATCAGTCATGTCGATTTTGATTGTGATTGCCGGTCTTCTCGCAGGACGCGTCCTGCCGATGGGCCAATATCCGGACATCACGCCGCCTGTTGTTTTTATTTCAACTTCGTACGAAGGAGCCGATGCTCAGACGTTGGCTAAGACAGTAGCGGCGCCAATCGAAGATCAGCTTTCCGGTGTTGAAGGCTTGCTTTATTACGAAACGTCCATTCGCTCGAACGGAAATGTTCGTATTACCTGCACGTTCGAAGTCGGTACGAATCCGAACGACGCGATGCTGGAGATCAATAACCGCGTGCGATCCGCAGAAAGACGGCTGCCGGAAAGCGTTCGACAGAACGGCGTGAACGTCCGAAAGCGAAGCGAAGAAACGCTGATGATCGTGCCGTTTTATTCTCCGAATGGCACTCTAAAACCGATTCAGCTTGCCGACTATGTGAATCTGAACGTTGTGGATGCAATCAAACGTGTACCGGGCGTAGGTGATGCGGATGTTTTCGGCAACGCACAAAGTGCAATGCGTATCTGGCTGAATCCGAAGAAGATGGCTCAACTCGGTATTACTGCAATTGATGTTCGGAAAGCGATTGAGGAGCAGAACCATCAGTACGCTGCCGGCAAGGTCGGTACGTCTCCCTCGACGGACGATCAGCAGCTGGTTTATACGATTCGCACCAAAGGTCAGCTATTGACGCCGGAAGAGTTCGGCAATATTACCGTTCGTTCAAAAGGAGCAGACGGTATCGTTCGTATTCATGATATTGCGCGAGTCGAAGTCGGCAACCGCAGTTATGAGGCGTACAACCAATTAAATGACGTCCCGAGTGTTACCTTTGCTGTTTACCTGCAGACAGGTGCTAACGCGATGCAAACGGCGGTGGATGTAAAGAATCGCCTTCAGGAGCTCTCAAAAAACTTCCCTGATGACATTGCCTATGTGATTACGGACGATAACTCAAGGTTCGTTGAGGCAGCTTTAAATGAGGTGGTTCAAACCTTGTTGGAAGCTGGGCTCCTCGTGCTTTTGGTGGTTTATATCTTCCTGCAGAATTGGCGCGCTACGTTGATTCCGATGCTTGCGGTGCCCGTTTCATTGATTGGTACATTGGCCGGCCTTTGGGCTTTGAATTTCTCTCTTAATACCTTGACGCTTTTTGCGATGACACTTGCCATCGGTATTGTGGTTGACGATGCGATCGTGGTGTTGGAAAACGTCGAACGTATTATGGAGACGGAAAAGCTTAACGCTTTTCAAGCTTCTCAGAAGGCTATGAAGGAAGTGGCCGGTGCGTTGGTTGCTATTGTGCTGGTGCTGAGTACGGTATTTACGCCGGTGGCGTTCTTAGGCGGTATCGCCGGTGAGCTGTATCGTCAGTTTGCCGTGACGATCGGTGTATCCGTCGTGCTTTCGGGTTTTGTGGCGTTGACTCTGACACCGGCCCTGTGCGCTATTTTGCTTAGACATAAGAATAAGCCTTTCAAAATCTTCCAGCTCTTCAACGACGGTTTTGAACGCTTCAAACTGAACTACATCAAAGGAGTGTCTTTTAACCTTCGTCATCGTTGGTTTACAGCTGCGATTCTTGTGGCCGTCATCGTCGGATGCTGGGAATTTCTGCAGATCGTTCCGACTTCTTTCGTTCCGCGAGAGGACCAAGGTATTTTGCGTGTGGCGATCCAGCTGCCGGAAGGTGCGACTCTGAACCGTACCGGTGCGGTGGTCACGGACTTGAGCCGAGAGATCCGTAAGATTCCCGAAGTTGAAAACGTTACTGCGCTGGTAGCTAACGATACGATCGCAAACGATACGAAATCCAATGCCGCTTCTCTGATCGTTCAGTTGAAACCATGGGATCAAAGAACGCGCAGTGCAGAAACGATTCGCCGTCAGCTTCAGTCATTGGTGAACGCTCGCACGGATGCTGTGGGTCAGGCGGTGAACCCGGCGCCGATTCGCGGTTTAGGTCGCGCGGGTGGTTTGGATTTTTATATTCAGTCTCGAGAATCGGATAACCCGCTTGAGCTCCAGCAGGTAGCTGAAGATTTCCGTCAGCGCTTGGTAGCAAAGCCGGAAATCAGTTCCGGCCGCTCGATGATCCAGGCGGATGCGCCTCAGCTTTACCTCACAGTCGACGAAGCAAAAGCTTTAGCCATGGGCGTTGCCATTTCAGATGTCTATGACACGCTGGGCTACTTTATGGGCGGTAAGTATGTCAATGACTTTACGCGTATCGGAAAAATCTTCCGCGTGATTATTCAAGCTGATGCTCCGTACCGCATGACACCGGAATCCTTAGGGGAGCTTTATGTCCGTTCTGATACCGGCAAGATGGTTCCTCTTTCGACGTTGGCTCATGTGGAACGCACTTCAGGCCCGGAATCATTGAAACGAGAAAATGGTTTCTTGGCTGCGTCCATGAACGTGAATGCCGCGCAGGGGTATTCCACCGGAGACGTGATTCGCGCCGTCGATGCCGAAAGTCAGTTCCTGCCGAGTGGCTATTACGTAGACTGGACCGGTCAAGCCTTCCATGAAAAACGCATCGGAAGTTCTTCTGCCGCCGCGTTTGCTTTCGGTCTGATCATCGTGTTCCTGATTCTAGCCGCGCAGTTCGAGCGCTGTCTCTTATACACATCTCCGAGC
>USHK01000179.1 GCA_900554375.1 uncultured Sutterella sp. | reverse complement strand
TAGAGATGTTCTAGACATGTCTCTAAAGACCGTCACGCAGCGCAGCGGAGGATTGCCTCAGCGGCTTAAAGAACGGTTTAGCGAACAAAAATAAATTTATTTTCCATAAGAGAAGAGCCCGAGCCGTTTTATCAAATCTGATCGGCCTTTCTCTTTCTTACATCATGACAGATAAGAAATTCAGTTCTCAAAAACAAGAGCTCCGTCCAAATACTAAAGAGCTGATGCTCAAGCGTTTCAAAGAAAATCTAAGCACCTTCAAAAAGACTTTTGATTATCTAAAAGACAAATGAGTACACCATTAGATATTGATGCAGTCGTCTTGATCAACGAAGCTCTCACCGGTAATCGTTGCTCAGAAGAAAGAAAACAGCGAGTCGGCGGATGTCTGGCCAGCTATTCTTATTACGACACCGTCTCAGAACAGATAACCAGTATCGTTGTCAGCCTCCTCAAAGGTCACTTCTTCCAGGACGGCAACAAAAGAACTGCGCTGGCGATCTACTTGGATCTGTGTCAAAACAATGGAGTCAAGTTCTTATCGGATCAAGACTGTCTGGGAGATATTTTCACAGACATCGCAGCCCACCAGCGAGATGTCGCAGAAACCGCTCGGTTGCTTTTCCCGGATTGAAAAGAGAAATTCGTTCTCAAACTTGGCCTTACGCACAATACTTGTTCAATAGTTGCTCAATAGTTGCTCAATAGTTGCGCGATTCTTGTTCAATTTCTACTCAATTCCTCAAAATAGATATTTTATTTGACATCAAGAACGCTTGTACAAAGAAGGAAAAACCTCTTTAATTCGATCATATTTTGATTAAACGCCCCTTTAAATTTTTATTTTGTCTTTAGCGAAATTTCGCTGAAAAAATCTTCTGTCATTTTCGGATTGAAAAAGAAGCTCCCTCTCAAGTCTGCCCGACTCACAATACTTGTTCAATACTTGTTCAATAGTTGTTCGATCTTGTCCAATTTCTGTTCAATCCTCAAAATGGAGGTTTTCTTTGACAGCCGAAACTAGCGGATCAATCGAGAAGACCATCTTTAAATCATCCCCTTCAAGATAAAATTCCCCACTGAATTTTTATTTCGTCTTTCGCTGAATTTCGCAAACAGCGCGTAGGACTTTTTTCCGTATCAGGCGCGTCTTTCGGCCTTGTGCGAACTTCTTGTTTCTTACTTAAGAGAGTCAAAATTCGGAACTGCTTCCAGCAAGCGGCAGGTGTAAGTATCTTTCGGACGATTAAGGATTTCTGCCGCCGATCCCGCCTCTACCACTTCCCCGGACTTCATCACAATAACTTCATCGGCAAGGTAACGAACGACGCCAAAGTTATGTGTGATGAACAAGTATGAGATATCGCGGCTTCTCTGGATTTCATTCAAAAGGTTCAGAATTTGAGCCTGCACCGAAACATCCAAAGCCGATGTCGGTTCGTCACAAATCAGAAGTTTGGGCTCTACCACCAAAGCACGGGCAATCGCTAGACGCTGTCTTTGACCGCCTGAGAATTCATGCGGATAGCGATTCAGAGAATCGGAACGAAGTCCGCAAAGACCAATAACGTCTTCAATTCTGCCAAGTGCTTCACTCCCAGGAATATCAGGATGCAGACTTTCCAAACCTTCGAGCAGGATTTCCTTAACACGCATTCTGGGATTCAGACTGGAGAACGGGTCTTGGAAAATAACCTGCATATCGACGCGGGCTTGTCGAAGATCGGAACCGTTCAAGCTGCCTAACTCCTTTCCATTTAAGAGCGCAGAACCCGTGATTTTTGCTTGTTGCCGGAGAAGCTGGAGAATGCCTCTGGCAACCGTGGTTTTGCCGCTGCCGCTTTCTCCGATCAGCGCCGTGGTCAATCCTCTTCGCACGTCGAAGGAAACATTGTTGACGGCTTTGGCGTACTCCGTCTGACGCAGAAAACCACCGCGAATCGGGAACCAAACGCTGTAATCCTTGACTTCCAAAATGCGAGGAACATCCTTCCGCTCCCTTTCGACAACCACGTCACTTCGCGGAAGCTCAACCGGATCATTTTCAGGGAACAGACAGCGAACTTTTCGTTCGCCAATCTCCTGCAGGGCGACTTTATGCTGAGAACATTCAGGACGTGCTTTTTTGCAGCGTTCAGCAAATCGGCATCCGTGAAACTCTCGGTTCAGTCGAGGAACCATTCCCGGGATTGCCTCGAGCATCTGGCTCTTTTGTTTTCCTTCAGGCAATGCCTTTAACAGATTGCGCGCATAAGGATGCAGCGGTTTGGAGAAAAACTCACGCGCCGAAGCTTCTTCCACTAACTCCCCGGCATACATCAGCCCTACCCTGTCCGCGACCTGCGCTACCACGGCTAAATCATGAGTAATCAAAAGAATGCCGATGTTTTCGGTTTCCTTGAGCTGCTTTAAAAGCTCAAGAATCTGAGCCTGAACGGAAACGTCCAGTGCCGTAGTCGGTTCGTCCGCAATGAGGTAGTTCGGCTCGGCCGCGAGTGCGATGGCGATCATTACGCGCTGCTTTTGGCCGCCGGAAAGTTCAAACGGGAATGATTTCATTCTGCGTTCGGGCTCGGGGATCCCGACTTTTTTCAGCCAGTCGAGCGCTTTCGCACGCGCTTCTTCTCCGCGAAGCGGAGTATGAAGAAGAATCGTCTCAACAATCTGATCGCCGACGGTCATCACCGGGTTTAATGACGTCGCCGGCTCCTGAAAAATCAAGCTGATCTTGGAAGAGCGAATGTTGCGCATCGCGGCTTCCGGCAAGCCCATGATTTCCGTTCCGTCGACGGTAACGACACCGCTGGAAACTCGTCCTGAACTCGGCAGAAGTCTCAGAAGCGAAAAAGCGGTCATGGATTTACCGCATCCGGATTCTCCAACCAAAGCACAGATTTCTCCCCGATTCAGCGTCAGGCTCAAACCGTCTACGACGCGAACCGTATCCTCGGAAGTGAGGATTTCAGTCGCCATGTTAGAAATCCGGAGCATTACTTTTTCCTCCCGATTTTGAGGACCAGTCTCGGGTCAAATGCTTCCCGAACGGCAGACGCAAATAAGTTAGCAGACAACACAAGTGTGAGCATGAAAGTGAAAGCTGCGCAGAGATTCCACCAGACGACCGGCGTGCGGGAAAGTTCAAGACGCCCGGCGTTAATCATCGAACCGAAACTATGGGTTGTGGGATCGACGCCGACACCGACGTAAGAAAGCACTGCTTCATAAAGCACGATGCCGGAAAAATCCAACACAGCCACAATCAAAATAATGTGAATCACGTTCGGCAGAACATGGCGCTTCATGATTTTGAACGGCCCTAAACCGAAAGCACGGGCCGCTTGAATGTAATCCAGCTGAGAAATCTTTAAGGTCTCGGCGCGAAGCAGACGAGCAAGCGTTGCCCATCCCGTCAAACCGATGATGATCGAAAGCATAAAAAGACGAAGGTCCGCTCTTTCAATCCCGGTTGCATACATGCCCGGATGAGAGTCAATAAACACTTGGATCATCAGCACGGAAGCCGCAATAAGAAGAACGCTCGGAATCGAAGACAACGTGGTGTAAAGATACTGAATCAAATCATCCACCCAGCCCTTGAAGAATCCGGCACAGATTCCCAGCACTACAGCAAAAGGAAGCGTGGTCAGAGTCGCCAGCGTTCCGATCACAAGCGCGGTACGCACGGACTTAAAGGCTTGATAAAGAACATCGTTGCCTGTTTGGTCAGTTCCCATCACGTGGTAGTACGGCCAGAGCGCGCCGATGAGACATCCGAGAACCATTAAAACAGAGCAGGTCATCAGAATCGCTTCGTAAGGAATTTCATCGCGGCGCCTAAACAAAGTCCGCACCTCTTCCTTAAACGAGCGGCCTTTATACCGGGCAATGAGCCCAACCGTTAAGAACCATAGAAAAGCGCTAAATGCCAGCCCGGCGCCTAAACCACAGGCTGACTTAACAACGACGTCTTCCGCCCACCCCGATTTATCTTTAAGG
>USHK01000178.1 GCA_900554375.1 uncultured Sutterella sp. | reverse complement strand
CGTCTTAAGGATATAAAGCCGTGGCTGACATTTACCGGTACGGCTTTGGAAGAAGAACGGCTGATTCTCGGACCATTGTTTTCTTTGTACACACACCTCAAAAGCACCATCCGGACGAGTGTGACATTGCCGGATGGAACAGTAAAAAAATCTACCCCTTCTGTCGCTAACTTTGCAGTAAAAAACACTTCGGATCCGGAACTCAGAACCTTGTTTTTTAATGCTTTGTCTGCTTGTTTTGCAACAAATTCTTCCGTGTTCTGCGACATCCTTAATGCCGTTGCAGGTGCGCATTTGCTTAGAGCTTCCCGACTTGGCATGACCACATTGGACTATGCATTAGTCATCGAAGGAATGAATAGAAAGAGCTTCGACGCAATGCGCAACGCTTTTTCTAAGAAGCTGCCGGATATTCGTGAATGTCTTCGCTTTGCATCTCCATTTATTAATCAGTGCACCAGCCACCCGGAGTCTCCCAAGATTCCGGTGGCCTTGTTAGGATCTGCGCTGCCGCATCTCGAGGGACCAGAATGCTTGAAAACATTTGACGGAACCTTAAAAGAAATAACAGAGGCTGTTGAACCTTATTTCCCGGATTTTCGGGATTTCATTGAGATCTGCAGGCAAGGTCATTGGCTGGAGACGCACAATTACTCAGCCGGGTCGGGAGGTGCTTGGTGCGTTGAAGTTCCTTACGATAACGCTGTTGCGATTTATGTCGATTACCAGCCGAACATACACAGATCATTCGAAACTGCACATATTCTAGGGGATGCGTTTTTTAGATATTCGATCAGTGAGCTTCCAATGCAGGAGAGAAGGCTGTCCGAAACGCGCTATGAACTCATCGGACGTTTTTTTGAGGAATTGTTTCTTAGGAGACTGGCGCAGGAAGCTCCATCTCCTCAGGAAAAGGCCGCCGTGCTTTGGCACGGACTCAGAAGAGTCATGATTAATTTGGTTGAGATACCGTTTAGATTCAGACTTGCAGAGGAGATCTTTGAGGCTAGAAAAAACGGCTATCTATCTGTCGAAGATATCAACAAATTGACTAGAAAATGCTGGTACGACTGTTACGGGGATACGGTCGACGGCGTAGACCAGTATATGTGGGCTAGAAAACCGCATTTTTATAACGTGTATAACGCGGACTCACCGCATCACGACTTTCAATACACGGTCGGATTCCTTTCAGCCAACATGATGCTGAGGAAACTGGAAGGGGCTGAAAAAGAGGTTGTTCCCCGTATCTGTAAATCAGTACTTTTTGATAATGCCACATTGCCGTATGAGGAGATCTTCAAAAAGAACTTCGAAACAGATATCGGATCTGAAAAATTTTGGACGAATGCCATCGAAGAGTCCCTCCATCCTCTTCGCGACATTCGTCCATACATCGGTGAATTAAACCGACCTCAGCGCTGAAACAGTGATTTTTTTAGAAATAATGTGAAAGTCCGAGTGTTCCATAGAAGCCTCTCGGTTTAACAGATTGGTTCCCTGATTTATATTTTGCAGCCGATGCACCGACAGCACTGTATAAACGTGTGGTTTTAGAGAACGGATACTGATAACCAAGAGCAACGAAACCGCCGTCAGCCTTTAGTTTGTTAACGAGTTCATCGGTTTTGGCATGAACATAACCGAGAGCACCCAAGACTTTACCGCCCATCACCGGCGTGGAGAAACCTAGAATCACGTTCTCGCCTTCCAATCCGTCGAGTTTTTTCATTTGAACTGATGTAATGCTTCCGATGCCGTGATCCTTAAGCGCGCTGTAGGAGGCTGTTCCGAGCGCATCGGCATTTTTGAAATACTGCAGGGACAGATAAGCCGTAGCAGCAGAAAACTTCCAGTTTCCGCCGGCTGTAATACGCCACATGTCTTTGGGACTTCTTTTCTCTGTTGTCAAGGCTTCGTTCACTCGTTCAAATAAGACAACCGTCTCAGCAGGGCCTCCTTTCCAAGTGACGCCTAAGCCGAAATAATGATTGGAGGTCGAGCGGTTTTCCTTGCCTTCTTCACCCATGGAATATTCCGTTGTCAGCTGCAGTCCTTTGTATTCCGGTGAGCGGTAAGTAAACGCGTTGTCAAAGCGAGATGCCGGCATCTTCCCGTAGACGATATTTTGGTTGCCAAGTTCCCAAATTCCGGTACCGAACGGATTGACATTGCCTAACATATTGAAGCTTCCGCCGTCAGTACCGAGGATCGAAGAGCGTCCGGCTGCTAATGTTCCGAACGGGGAGACAATCTGTAGAGTTGCTTCGCGACTGAAGGCCAGTCCTTCGGTTGCTTCAGCCCCTGTGTCTGCATCAAAGCCGTTCTCTAATACGAACTTAATCTTGTAGCCGTTGCCTAAGTCTTCTTCTCCTTTGATACCAATACGGTTGGATGTGCCGGCGCCGGTGACCATTTGAGCATTGTTCTCTTTTGAACCGAAACCGTTGTTGATTCTTGAAATACCGACTCCGAGGTCGATGCGTCCGTAAACAGTGACTGAGTCCTGAGCTACGGCGACCGAACCGAAGGCAAGAACGGATAAAAGGGCGAGAGTAAGTTTTTTCATGTTGAATATAGAGTTGAGTTAAACGAGAAGAAGCGTGAATGCAATAGCAGTAAGGCTGACAGGTGCCGAACGCTTAATGACCTCTAAAGGAGAGGTTCCGGCGATACCTGCGATAAGGATGACGCCGGCTGCAAGCGGAGAAGAAACACGGCCTAATGTGGCGGACAAGCAGGTCAGGAAACCTAAGTCCTGGATCTTCATGCCGAATTCGGCGGCGTGGGGAACGACGGATTCGCAGAATGCAAAGGCTGCAGCATTACCGGATCCGGTCATCACACCGAGAATGTAAGGACCGAAAGAGCCGCCGAGCTTGGCAATTTCAGAAGAATCCTTAAGGAAGTCAATGAAACCGGAAACTACACCGCAGCTTCTTAAACCGGCGGCAAAGACGCCCGCGGCAATAATTAAACCGATGATACTGCCGTAGCCGGAACCCATGCCGTCAAAGAATTTTTTAACGAGTTCAGCCGGGTTGCTGCGTGTGACGAAGATCACGTAGATGAAACCGATCAGCATGGCTGTCGCAACGCTCATCTTTACCTTCGGGAACCACAGAGAGATGACAAAGAGCAGCACGACCGGAAGGAGCGGGGCAAAGGCCTTGAAGAGATTTGGATGCTGGGGCAGTTCAGGCAGAGGACGGTTGAGCCCTTTTTCGTTAATGGACTGCTGGAAGCCGCCTTTCTTGTAATCTCCGAAAATAAAACAGATGGCTGTTAAGGCAACAATGCAAAGACCGAAAAGAATCAGGATGTTGGAAGAAATATAGTTGATCTGCTCCATTACCGGGATACCGGCTAATTGAGCGACCAGAATATTGTCAGTGGATCCCGGAGACCAGTAATTAGGAAGAGTGGCAGAAATAATGGCAGCTGCCGCGATAGCCGGTCTGAAGCCGGCTCGAAGCATGAGCGCAATCAGCGTAGGACCGATAGCGGCGCATAAGCCGGCCAGAGAGCCAATCGCTAAGGAGGCGACACCTGTCACCAGCATACAGCACGGGAGGAGCAGGATGCCGAGCTTGTTAAGCGGCTTGGTAAGAAGGCTGACTAAATGAAGGTCGCATTTGGTCAAAGTAACGCATGCTGCAAAACCCATGGAAGAGCAGATTGAAATAATTAACGCTCTGTTTGTCATGGACTTATCGAACTGTTCGAAGGCAGCCATCGGGTCCAACGAACAACAACACATAACTAAACCGGCGAGAAGCAGGACCAAGCGTGTTTCATAACGCTTTATGAGTCCGTAAATAGTTGCAATGACGGCGGCCAAAGCAACCCAAGCGGAAAAGGACATTTTTACCTCGTTGAGTGGAGTGAACGAGGTCATGTTAAGGATGTAACGTTAATTTACAAATAAGCAAATTCAAGTAAATCAATTGGGATATTCACTAATTTCAATCAAATTTTTCCATTGATTTATATGTTTTTATCCTGTCTCTTATACACATCTCCGCGCCCACGAGACGCTCATGAATCTCGTATGC
>USHK01000177.1 GCA_900554375.1 uncultured Sutterella sp. | reverse complement strand
GAGATTCATGAGCGTCTCGTGGGCTCGGAGATGTGTATAAGAGACAGGTCGTAACAGTCATCGTTATCCGGCACCTGACTCGGGTTGATGGAATACCCCGGAGGGGCCGAAATGTGAACTTGAAATCCAAGAACCGAGGCGGCATTTAACCAGGAATAAAGAACGTTGTTGGCATCTCCGATCCATGTCACCACAGCTCCCTCAATAGAGCCCCGCTTTTCAATAAACGTCATGATGTCACCCATGACCTGGCAAGGATGGCTGTCATTGGTCAATCCGTTGATAACCGGAACCTTCGATTCTTTGGCGAATGCCTCTAAACGAGAGTGAAGTCCCGTCCGGATCATGACTAAGTCAACCATGCGGGATATGGCGCGAGCGGTGTCCTCTATCGACTCTTTATTTTTTAACTGGGTCTCGGCTGTGTTGAGATAAATCGAAGTTCCTCCTAGCTGAGCCATCCCTGCTTCAAAAGAGACGCGAGTTCGGGTACTCGCCTTCTCAAAGAGCATGGCAAGTACTTTTCCTTCGAAGGGGCGGTAAACCTCACCGGCCTTGAAGCGAGACTTAAGCTTGATCGCTCGGCGAAGAAGATAATTTAATTCTTCCACCGAGCAATCTTTAAGGCACAGAAAGTTCTTGTGCATGCGCCACCTTAAATCTTCGGCTGAGCGAGGAACGACCTGATCACGGGAGTGATTCTCTTGACGAGCTCGTCTGCCTCAGCTTCGTTGATTGTCAAAGCAGGTACGAGACGAATGACATTGCCAGCGGTCACACTGAAGGTTAAACCGGCTTTCAAGCCGAGTTCGAGGATGTCATGAGCATCACGATCAAGGACAATTCCGAGCATCAGCCCCTTGCCTCGAATGCCGCGCACACCGGGGAAGCCGTTCAAAGACTTTGAGAGTGCTTTTTTGAGTTTCTTACCGACTTCAAAAGCATTTTCGACGAGCTTCTCATCTTCGATAATGGAGAGTGTTTCCAAAGCTGCGCGCATCGCAAGCGGATTGCCGCCGAAGGTTGAGCCGTGATTGCCGGGTTTAAAAATATTCGCTTTTTCGCTGACGATGACAGCACCGACCGGAACACCGCCGGCTAAGCCTTTAGCCATGGTGATGACATCAGGTTTAATTTCCGCCCACTGATGGGCGAACCATTTACCTGAACGTCCCATGCCGCACTGCACTTCATCGCACATCATTAGAAGATCGTGTTCATCGCAGATTTCACGGATGCCTTTAATGACGGAAAGGTCCAGAGGCACGACGCCTCCTTCACCGAGGATCGGTTCAAAGAAAATCGCCACCACGTTTTTATTTTCTTCAACAATCTTACGGATCCCTTCCAGATCGGATTCATCAACAGGAATGAAACCTTCTGTATAAGGCGAGAAATCGGCTTTGACGGAGGGGTTGCCCGTTGCGGAAAGGGTGGCGATGGAACGGCCGTGGAAAGCGTGCTTCAAAACAATAATGTTGGGTACTTCAATACCTTTAGCATGTCCGAATTTTCGGGCAATTTTGATGGCGCATTCATTTGCTTCCAGACCGCTGTTGCAGAAGAAGACGGCTTGAAGACCGGAGTGTTCGACTAATTTCTCAGCGACCTGCTCCTGCAGATCAATATTGAAATAATTGGAGCAGTGGATAAGTTTAGAAGCTTGATCAGCAATAGCTCTTACGAGTCTTGGATGGGCATGACCGACGGAATTCACGGCAATGCCGGCCAAAGCGTCTAAATACTTGTGGCCTTCTTTATCCCAAAGCCAAACACCCTGACCGTGATCAAAAGAGACAGGAAGGCGACCGTAGTTATTCATCAGATGAGACATGCCTGAATATCCTTCTTAATAATTTGTTTCAAAGATAGTTAATTGTTCAATTATATGTCTGAGAACATGAAGTAGCTCAAGGCATTTCGGAATATTGCCGAAATTACGGATGAAAAATCGGGCCGTGACTAAGAGCCGCGACCCGATATATCCGTCAGAAAAAGTCAGGGGTTAGAACATCTTTTCCTGTCGGCCGGCAATATCCATGTGGCTTGCGACATAGCGAACCTTCGGTTTGGTACCGGCTGCTTCGTTTAAAGCGACGGACTTCTCGACCAAGGCTTTCTGCTCAGGTGTCAGATTGTCATAGTCAACGAAGGTGAGGGCCTTGACGGCGCAGGCTTCGACACACTTGGGCACTTGACCGTTGGAGGTGCGTTGGACACAGAGCGTGCACCTTTCAGCTTTGCCGGGAGTGCGCTGCTGGTGCGGCTGAAGCGGAACGGAAGCTAAAGCCGGAACATCCCAGTAAGATGTCTTGCCGCTTCTGTTGAACTTCGGTGCACCGTAAGGGCAAGCCATGGCGCATGCGCCGCAGCCGATGCACTTGGACTGGTCAACCAGCACTTCGCCGTGAGGTCCTTTATAAATGGCTTTCGCGGGGCAGACCGGCAGGCAGGCCGGATTGTCACAATGCTGACAGCTCACTCGGAAATAGTTGATGATGCGATCCTGCAGGTTTTCTGCGCGATGGATCTGATTCCACTGAATTCCGGGAGCAACTTTATTTTCTTCTTTGCAGGCAACGAAGCATGCCTGGCAGCCGATGCATTTATCGACATTGACGATTATTCCGAACTGGCTCATCGCTTAGGCCTCCTTCGTGATTTGAACGGTTGTTTCAAAGTAGGGTGCATAGCCCGAGAGTTTGTCCCATTCACGCGGGATCAAAACCTGGGTGTTCTGGTCCCCTCGCCAGCCATACTGCATACCGGCGGTTCCCGGAGGAACGATGATGGAGACACGGGCACGAGCTCTTGCTTGGCCGTACTGGTTCTTAATCAAAACCTTGTCGCCTTCATTGATGCCGCGGGCCTTCGCATCTTCGGGGTTAATGTCAACAGTGGACATCGGTTCGATTTCGAGCAGATACGGCGAGTCGCTGCGAGTCTTGGAGTGCGTAATGTAAGGAGCACGAGTACCGTTGATCAGTTTGATCGGATATTCGGCTGTCGGCTGATACGGTTCGACATAAATCGGAATCGTGCCGAGGTTGTGCATCTTTGTGATGTTCGAAGACAGCTCGATCTTTCCGGACGGAGTATCGAAACCGGGCTGACCGTCGTGACGGAGGAGACCTTTTTCGTATTTGAGCGGCTGCTGTTTAGCTCCCTGGACCTGAGTCATGTTCGGCAGGTTCTTCTGGGCGTCTGCATAGGTGGTTCCCCATTCTTTTAGGATGGAGTCGCAGGCTTTGACCGGATCTCCGTCGAAGAAGTGTTTCGGGTCATCGACTAAGCAGCCGAGCTGGAGAGCGATCCACCAGTCTTCTTTGGCCTCACCCATGGGCTTAACCGGTGTTCTGACAGAAACCTTGTTGCCGGCGTGCGTACCGAACGGGGCATAACGTTCGTAGTTCATTGCTGCAGGCAGGATGATGTCCATGTCGTGGTGAGTTTCATCACGATAGAAGTAGTCGCTAGCGCAGGCGAAGTCCATGTTCTTGATGGCTTCTGCATAAACCTGAGGCTGGGGCCAGATCATGACGTTAAAACCGAAGGCCACCATACCGCGAAGTTTGCCGTTCTTGACGTGTTCCGGCAGTTGGTTCGGGTTGAACTGAACCTGAGTATGGTTCCAAACAGGAACGAAGTCTTTGTCCAGACGGTCTTTCTTATGGGCCTTGAACCAGTTGTAGTCCACGAAGTCTTCCGTGAGGCCGTTGTCGTGGACGATGTAGCCCTTAGGACCGACGCCGAAGAGAGCGCCTCCGGGGATATCGACATAACCCAAAATTGCAGGGATGTTCAGAAGCGCGCGTGCGCTGTTGACACCGTTTCTGGAGTGAGACAGGGACTGAGAAGTGAGAGCAAAACTGCCGGGACCTTCAGCGTACAGGTGAGCGGCCTTGACGATGAGGTCCGCAGGAACACCGGTAATGGCTTCGGTCTTTTCCGGTGTGAAGTCTTTGCAGTAGTTTCTGTATTCTTCAACGCCGTAAACCCATTTGTCGCAGAAGGGTTTGTTATATAGACCTTCTTCGAAAAGGACGCGGCAGATGCC
>USHK01000176.1 GCA_900554375.1 uncultured Sutterella sp. | reverse complement strand
CGAGATTCATGAGCGTCTCGTGGGCTCGGAGATGTGTATAAGAGACAGGAACTAAAGAATGTAAGAAATAACGAAAAGGATCTCATGAAGCACCCAAGAAAGACAATAAAAGCTCAAACCGCAAATGCCGTACTTCTTTCATTGTTTACGGTTTTTTCTCCGCTTCAAGTTTATGGTTCAAGCTTGGCGTTACCCGATGCCGACGAATATTATTCTGAAGTCCCTGTTCTCAATCAAAAACCAATTAATTCTGCTCGGATAGAGCAGGTATTGAGAAAAGAACTTAACGATTTTGTCGGAAAAGGAGACTACGAATTTTTTTCGAAAGAAACTGAAATTACCTGGAACGTCTGGGCTGAAGGTAATATCACCGGCAATTCTATCGATACCGAGGACAAAGATTTGTCGTTTATAGCGGCAAATGGCAGCTTTATTCTTACTCCGGAGTCCGTTGCAGCAGGCGGTTTTGGTTCTGCAGTCGAAGTAGGGTACAGAACAGCCGTCCATATTTTGGCCGGAGAAAAGATTATTCTTAACAAACCGCAAACCGGTCCTTTAGAAGATCAAAAAGACGAACTGTCCATTTCGTTGGGAGAGGGTTCTAAAGCTCTTCTAGAGGCTAAAGAAATCGTTCTTTACGGCTCAATCGGATGGATGGGCGCCGGCAGTAAAGCCGAGCTGAAAGCTTCGGAAAGTGTTCAAATTTCTTTGTCAGAGCAGGAACGAAACAATGCTCATCATCCTCTCTGGGTTTTTGATGGTTCGCTCGTCATTGATGCACCGACGGTATTGATTGAAAGAGATATTCTGCTCTCACATTTGAACGATGATTATGAATCTTCCGTTCAAATCGGCCTGGAGAAAAAGCGAGAGATAGAAACAAAAGACATTCAATTCAGCGGTGCAGTGACTGTTCGTTCTCAAAGCACACTCCAAGCAAAATCATCTGACTCGATCACTTTTGATAAGGTTTTGATGATAGACGGCAGCGGCAAAGTAGAAATTGAAAGCCGGAATATCTCCTTGAAGAAATTGAAATTTCAGCAAACGGGAGGTTCTGCTTCTCTTACCGTGCTTCCAGAAGGATCTCTTAATTTTTCCCATCCGGTCTCCGTTATTAATGGGGCGAGGCTGGATATTGTTTTGGGGGAGAGGAGTGTCTTAAACGGCGCTGTTTTCACGGATCCTCAGGGCGGCAAGGGCGGTTCATATATTTCTTTGGGTGCAGGTAGCGTTTGGAAAAACGCGATGCATTCAAATGTCACTGAACTGACGGTATCGGAGGGAGCGGTTATAGAAGTCGGAAGCGAGAAAGGCTATCGTCCTCTTGAAATTCAAAATCTCAGGGGGACTGGCGCGACTTTCTACCTTCCGGGAGGAAAGGCCGGAAGTATCCGGCAGAGTGGAGGCGGAGAGGGCGTCCACTCTGTTTATCTCGGAACCAGCGGTGCGAGCCTTCCAGAAACGAACTTAGTTCATCATGTTTTTAGTTTTGATAACACTCTGCCTAGCGCTGACAAATCCGAATTTGTTTTAGGCAACGGCGGTTTGGTAGACGCCGGGCCCTTTCAATATAAGCTGGATATCCAACCGATTGAGCATGAAGACCAAAGAGTTTGGTTAATTACCTCTGAAAAAGAAGAAAAACCCGTTTTGCCGATCCTTCCTCCGAATGATTTGCCGGTGCCCCCGTCCGTCCCGGGCGGAACCCCTTCGATTCCGCCTTCTGCTTCCGAAGTACCGGAAGTCGGGTTGTCTCGTTCCGGTAAAGCCGTGCTTTCTGTTGTCGGTTCCGGCGCTTCTGTCATTCAATACCTCAGTTCGCTGGCGGATCTTCATGAAAGAACGGGTGAAGTGAGAAGAGGCGCATCTGACGGAGCTTATGTTTTAGGCAGGTATGAGAAGGGACGTTTTGATCCTTTCTCGTCCGTGGGCAGCAAAATGAGATATAAGACCGTTTCTTTCGGTACCGATAAGAAGATCGATCAGAATTGGATTATCGGCGCCCAACTTGGCTTAACTGACGGAGATATTAGGGTCGACGGGGACGCCGGAAAGGCTGACATCCATTCTTTTGGCGGTAAGGTCTATCTGACTTGGTTTAAAGAGGATGCCTACGTTGATACAGTACTGACAGTTAACCGCCACAGGCAGAAAATGCGAGCCAACTTAATGGAAGGAACGACTGCACATGCCGCCTACCATAATCTTGGCTTTGGTATCTCGTCTGAAGGCGGTATTCGATTCAATTATTTGGAGAATGCAAGCGGTTCGGCGTGGTTTATTGAGCCTCAGGCGCAACTCTCCTACTATAGATTGCTTGGGGAAGACTTTTCTTTTTCCCACGGAATGAGAGTTAAGATCGATTCCTCCGAGAGTCTGAATATGAGGGTCGGTTTAGCGGCCGGCCGCTCTTTTAACGGTTCGGATGGTCAAAGCATCGGAAATTTATATGTTAAAGCCGGCATCAACCATGACTTTCTAGGCAAAACCAAGATTCGTATGAACGAATTTGATTTTAAAACCCGTTCGTTAGGCACTCGGTTTTATTTCGGGGTTGGCGGAGAGTTTGCTTTTGGAAACCAGTGGAAAGCATTTGCTCAGATCGGCGGGGAGCAGGGCAATCGTCTGAATGTGGATTTGTCCTGTAAAGCAGGCATCAAATACAGTTTCTAAAAAGAAAACCCGAGTCATAATTTTGGCTCGGGCGGACAGAAAACAATTCCTAATTAACCTTTGGCAGTTCAGCGGAGAGGCGATCAAATTCTTCAAGCCATTCTTTTTTCCAAACAGCTTTTTGCTCGTCTGCTACCCACGCTGCTTCAATGCTGTTTTCAAGCATTTTGCGCAGCTGAGGCAACGTGAAATCCAGCCAATTGTGCATCAAGAGCCAGGACTCGGATATCGAAATATGATGCATGGTCGGATCGTCACTGTTCGGGAAGACCTTCAACCCTAACTCAACCATCTTGCGTACCGGATGCTTGATCGCCCATTCTTCATCCGATAAGGTTCTCAAGTAATAGGAATTCGTGGGAACGACTGCAAAATGCATGTCAGCGGCTTTAGCTTCATCGACAAGTTTCGGATTGTCGATGATCGTGTAGCCATGATCGATTCTGTCGGCTCCGAGCAGCTTCATGGCGGTTTCTACGTTTCTCCAATGTTCACCGAATTCTCCGGCATGAATAGTGATTTTGAAACCGGCCTCTTTGGCCATCTTGAAAGCTTTCCAGAAGTTTTCGGGCTCGTGATTGGTTTCTCGATAATCGATCCCGAGTCCGATCGTGTACTCGTCAGGATGTTTAATCATTTCTTCGACGAGTTCAACGGCGGCTTCCGGAGTGTCTTCGCGGTCAATAGAAGGAATAGAGCGAGCCGTCACACCATAACGCTGCAGGCCTTGTCTGATGCCTTCGTTAATAGCTTGGCGGGCTTCATCGTATGTCATGAAATGTTTTAAGCCCGTCCAGTTCCAGTAAAACTCAATATATTTAACGCCTTGGCTCGCCACTCTTTGGATATGTTTAAGAGTAATCCGAGTTAAAAAAGCAGGCTTGGAAAGGACTTTGCTCTCCAAGCATCTGAAAATTCTTAAAACACCGACCGGCTTATCACCTCTGGTGTAGAAATTGTTGATCTCTTCTTGGCTGACATCCGCTCCGGATTCAGCGACAAGTTCCTCAAAGGTTTCCTTGCTGGTAGTGCCTAATAAATGGCAATGCAATTCGAGCTTGGGAAAAGTTTTGAAGAAGCTCAGCCATTCTTCTGGAAGCGGCTTTGAGAAAGGAGAATCCGGAACGAAGCCGGGATTATCAGAACGCATATAGCCCCTCTTTTTTGGATTTGAGTCACAATAAATATACAACTGAAAGCTTTCAAAGCTCAGAAATGAGTTATCCGTATCGTTACAAAGATTGAATTAATCAGGCAAAACCCTAGTTCTAAAAATCAAAATGCTCTTACTGAGATTCGGATCGCTAAAATTTGGCCATACTTTCAAAACGAAATCACCGCATCCCACGGAGAATTCAAATGGTCGACAGCATCCTTGCCGTTATCGTTCTC
>USHK01000175.1 GCA_900554375.1 uncultured Sutterella sp. | reverse complement strand
TCTACACGTAAGGAGTCGTCGGCAGCGTCAGATGTGTATAAGAGACAGCTCTCAAAGAGGGTTCTCAACCCGTTGGGTACACTCTTTCCGTTATTTCTTATGCTTTCTTCCATAGCTTTTCTTGCATCAATCGCCGCTACTCCAACGTCCGATTGTCCAAGCTTTTCAGCTATGTTTAGTAACTCTCGTCCGCGGGCTAACGCATTTGTAATGCTCGATTTTTCGGAAAGACGATCTATTCCGGTAAGGACGGCAGCAAACGACGAAGAACGGCCTGCTCTACTTATTTTTTCAATCAAATAGGCCTCTGAAGCAGATTCAGGATGTAAAGCATCTAAAGCAAGGAGTAAACAGTCGGCTCCAAGGCACTTCTCGTAGGCAAAATAATTGTGGATGGCACTTCTTGAGTTTAATCCCGGGGTATCAACAAGAATTAAACCTTTTTCCAGTGCTCTAGCGGGAATCCGAACTTCAATTTCCTTTACCAATGAAGACAACGGAGATTGAAAGGAGATGTATGAAGTTAAACTTTCTTCTTCTTTAATACAAAGCGTTGTTCCCAATAATTTAGAGAATTTTTCCTCAGCTAGAAGTGCAGCCTGTTCTGCACTTGAGGCTGACAAAGTATCGAGTTCGTCTTGTGAAAAAAACGTCACTGTAGCTTTAAATATCTTTCCCCATTTGAATGTTATCGGGACAGCTGTCTCATTTAGCGTTTCCCTGACAGTCGAAATGGGTCGTCCGATAATTGCATTCACAAGTGTGCTCTTTCCTCGTTTGGCTTCTCCTGCTACGACTAATGTATAAGGTTGTTCTGCTAAAAGAAAGCTCAATTCTTTAACTTTGGCTGCAAGAGGAAGAAGGCCGGCTTGAAGGAATGCTTCAACAGCGCCTTCCAGCGAATGATAAAGTTCGAGGAAACAAGGCCTAACTGAGAGTTGAGAAGATTTCCTGTAAATATTCAATAACTGAAGCGACTGAATTTCCTTTACGAATTTAACTGCGGTCTCATGGGAACGTTCATAGGTCTCCGAAGAATAAGAAGAGAAAGAGGTTAGTTCTTTGAGATGGTCAATTTGCTTCAAAGGCGTTTGCAAGAAATGCTCTATAACCTCAGAAGAGTGATAAGTCTTTTCCTTGATGGAAGTGAGAACCGTCAAGGCCTTTGAGTCAACTTTCTTCAACAAGGAGAAGCTCTCCAACCAATCCGACTTCGTCTTTTCCGGGCTTTTAGAGAAAAACTCATATAAGGTGCTTTGGGCCGGTGAAATTGTCAAAAGATATTGTTCAATAATCTCTATTTGTTCGGGAGAAAGATGAGTTCTTAACGACTGTATTTCTTTTTCAGAAAGTTTTATGCCTTGAGCTTGCTTTAAGCAAGAATACAAGTTCAATCGGCAATTAGTCAGCGCAAGATTTTCTTTGTCATCGGCTTGTTGGTTACTGCTTTGTTTTTTTATTTCCCACACGGCCTCAAATGTACTTTCTATGATATCTAACCTCTCCGAAGTCAAAGGCGGCTCACTCGCAGCTTGGACTAGCAATCTAATGAAGATATTTTCCCACTCCGAAATATTTTGTGCCGGTTGTTGGGAGAGCTTGCCTTCGACAATTTGAACTAAGGAGCTTGATGCGCTCGAGGAAGTTTGATGCATATTTTTAGGCTTGATTGTGTTTTGGAATTTTTCGGTTCTTTTTACATCTTAGAACATTGGCAGTTTCTTGTACTTCGAGAAAGTTTGAACAATCACAAACCCTCCTTTTTTGCCTAGTACCGTCAATAGGCACAAGGGAAATACCTGATTCTGTACTTCTTTCAATCCACAACAAAAAACCGCCTTGCGGCGGCTTTTTGATTAAAAATCAGTCTGTCAATTAACGACCGCTCTGGGTGCGCAGAGCTGAGATACGCTCCTCAATGGAGGGGTGCGTAGCCAGCAGCTGGCCGATAGAACCGGCGATACCAAAACCCTTGACAGCGCCGGGAAGCTCTTCGGTCGGAACACCGCCTAAACGGGCCAGCGCGTTGATCATCGGAGTCGAGCTGCCCATGATCTTTGCGGCACCGGCATCGGCTCTGAATTCGCGATGACGGGAGAAAGCAGCCACAACCATAGAAGCAAGAAAGCCCAAGACCAAGTCGAGGATGAAAGAAGTAACGTAGTAACCGACGCCGGGAGCATCGTCCTCATTGCGGAGGATGCCGCGGTCCACGAAGTTGCCGATAATACGAGACAGGAAAACGACGAAGGTGTTGGTAACACCCTGAATCAATGTCATGGTCACCATGTCGCCGTTCGCAACGTGAGCGATCTCATGAGCCAGGACAGCTTCCACTTCTTCTTTGTTCATGCTGGAAAGAAGGCCTGTGGAAACAGCTACCATGGAAGAGTTTTTTGTTGCGCCGGTTGCGAAAGCGTTGGCTTCGCCTTCATAGATGCCGACTTCCGGCATCGGAATACCGGCTTTCTGAGAGTGATGGTGAACGGTATCAACGAGCCAAGCCTCGAGCTTTGTACTCGGATGATTGACATCAATCATCTGCACGCCCATCGTCGATTTGGCAATCGTCTTGCTCATAAGCAAGGAAATGATGGAGCCGCTGAAACCGACAATCGCCGCAAATACTAGAAGTGTTCCGTAGCTTTGACCTTTTCCGGCAACGTTAGAAAAGTTGATTCCGAAAACGGCAGAAACGATGTTGAGGACAACTCCGAGCACAACCAAAACGGCTACGTTGGTCAGGAGGAATAAACCTATTCTTTTAAACATATCTACTGATCAATCCCTGGATAAGTGTTGTTATTTCACTTCTAATTATCATTTATTGCATGCCGCGTTGCCTTGCAAAATTTGGACGAAATTGTTTCAAATTATGCGTTTGCATGCGACTTTGTTACTTACCCGAAAGGTTTTCCTGACGGACTGGCGGGAAGCTCTCCCACTGGTGGCAGCCCGGGCATCTCCAAAGGAATTTACGGGTCGCAAAACCGCACTTGGTGCACTTATAGCGGACCGCTTTGCTCAGCAGGTTTTTCAATAAACCGTGAAGCTGTTTGAGGGATTCGTTGTTTGGTTCGTCGGCCAAGCGGAGGTCAATCAAACGATAAAAGGCGACCAAAGTCGGTTGAGTTTTCAGGTGCTCCTGAATCAAAGAAATCGCTTCTTTAGAGCTGCCTGCTTTTCCGAGAAGAATTCCGGCAGTATCCACTTCATCGGCGGTTGACCCGTCCTTAAACAAGTTCTCCAAATACTTCACAGCCTCTTCTTTGCGGCCGGCTTCAAGAAGCAGAGAAGCGATCTGCTCCACAACCAGGGTTTCGTAGGCCGGAGAGATCTGTCCGACTTGCTTCCAAGCAGCCAAAGCTCCGTCGAGATCACCCTTTGCCTTGAGCATCTTGCCCTTGATAATCAGAGCACGTTTATTGTTCGGATCCACTTTAAGGGCTTTTTCAAGTGCTTCGGCTGCACCTTTGAAATTCTTAAAGTAGAGATTTTGATTCGTCAGTTCGCAGTAGAGCTGGGCAATACGAGTGCTCTGATCTTCTCCGCTCTGACGCTGAATAATATTGGCTTCGTCGATCGCTTTCTGCCATTCTTTTTCCGTTTCGTAAATATGCAGAAGTTCTTTGCGCGCGACCGTCTTATAACTTTCACTAGTGTCCGAGAGCTTTAGAAAGGACTCTTCCGCACGATCCCAAAGACCGGCTTTCAAATAGTCCTCACCGAGTTCGTACAAAGCCCTTGAACGGATCTTTTTAGGCAAATCTTCGCGATTGACTAAGACGTTATGGATCTTGATAGCGCGGTCAAATTCTCCGCGGCGGCGGAAAAGGCCCGCGAGCGAAAAATGCATTTCAACCGTATCCGGATCGAGTTTGACCAGATTGATAAAGGCATCAATGGCCTGGTCCTGTTTATTGCTGAGAAGAAGGTCCACGCCTTTGTACAGCGTGTCTTTTTCGTTAGCAATCGTCTGTTTTTCTTTGATGTCAAAGGAACGGGCAAACCAGCCGGCCGCGAAAAGAAGCGGGACCAGAATCTGTCTCTTATACACATCTCCGAGCCCACGAGACGCTCATGAATCTCG
>USHK01000174.1 GCA_900554375.1 uncultured Sutterella sp. | reverse complement strand
GAGATTCATGAGCGTCTCGTGGGCTCGGAGATGTGTATAAGAGACAGGTCTTAGACGGCAAACGCACGCGTCTGAGAATCAATAGTCCGATGACAAAGAAAAGAGTCGTCACAAGAATTGCGGTTCTTTGATCGCCCGATGTGATCCAAGTGACTGTCCCGTACGTGATCGGACCCAAAACGTTAGCACCCCAAACTGCGACATTCCAAGCCGAATAAAACTGAGCCAGTTCGCCTGCCGGGGCAAAAACAGCTACCACTGCCCTTCCCGCTGATTGGCTAGATCCCATCGCGACTCCGGCAATGTTAGCTGCAATCCAAAAGCTCACGGCGCCCTGAGAGAATGCGGCCATAACACCCATGATGATCCACAAAAGAATCGTGAGCGCTAATGTTTTCTTGTGCCCCAATCGGTCTTGAACATATCCGAAAACAAACGCGCCGATAGCCGCTGTGACATTGACAACCAAAATCAAACTAATCGTTTGGGCCGTCGTAAATTTCATAACGAGCTGAGCATAAACAGCTGACAGCGTAATTACAACGGCGATGCCGGCTTGGTAGAAAAGTCCGCAAACGCAAAACTTAAGAAATTCAGGATAACGCTTCAGAAGTCTAAAACTGTCTGAGACCTCCTTTCTTATCCTCGCGAAGGTCTTCTCAAAGGAGATATTTTTAGGTTTGGAACGCTCTTTAACATATAAGAGCATCGGAAGCGCCATCACAAAGAAAATCGTCGCCGTCGACATCGCCGTATACGGCACATAGACATCCGCCGGGAGGCCTGCTTTCTGCCCTTCAAAAACGATCAGTAAACAAGCCGCCAGGCTGACGATTCCGCCTAAATATCCGAAAGACCATCCCCAGCCCGAGACCTTGCCGAAAGCTTCCGGTTTTGCCAACTCTGAGAGAAACGCCGAATTCAGAGAAACGCCGGCATTAAATGCTGTGTTGGAAATAACAATGAGAAAAACAGCAGAGGCTAAGGTTCCGTGTCCCGTGTAAGCTAGGGTCGCCGTACTCATACAGCAGATTCCTGTCATCACAGCGAGCCAAAATCGCTTATTTGCCTGTGCATCGGCTAAAGCACTGATCACCGGAATGACCGCAATAGAAAGCAAATTAGAAAGTGTGATCGTAAGCGTCCAGGCAAAAGTTGCCCAAACCGCATTTCCGGCAACCACGGAGACAAAGAATGCGTTGTAGACCGCGGTCAAAATGACAGTGGTGTAGCCGGAATTGGCAAAGTCATAAGATGCCCAAGCGAGAACCTCCCGCTTTGAAACGCCGGGCATCAGATAGTTCTTCCCCGAATCCATCGACTAGTCCGTACAAGCCAGTTGGTGGATAAAGGCTGCACAGCTTCTGGCTAAAGAAGATGTGTTGTATCCGCCTTCAAGTACTGCCACGACGCCTCGGCATTCCGGAATCTCCGACTGGCAGGACGCCAAACGACGCCCCAAGAAGGCATAGTCTCGCTCAACCATCAACAGCTGAGCTTGATCTTCTTCTCTGTGGGCATCAAAGCCTGCGGAAACCATAATCAGCTCGGGTTTGTAGTCCTTGAGCTTGGGCATCCAAACTTCGTCCATCGTGCGACGCAGTGCAATACCCTCAGTTCCTTCCGGGAAAGGCGTATAGATTGCATTCGGAGGCGCGTGATGAATATGCGCGTATGGGAACAGTGCTTCCTGAAAACCGTCAAGAATGAGAACATCATCCCGACCGCCTAAGATATTGCTTGTGCCGTCTCCGTGGTGAACATCAAAGTCCACGACTGCGACTCTTTTCAGCCCGTAGATTCCGATAGCGTGCAACACTCCGATGGCAACATTATTTAAAAAGCAAAAGCCTCCTGAATGATCTCGATGCGCATGGTGGCCGGGCGGTCTAACCGCGCAGAAGACCTTCTTATATTGCCCTGAAAGAACATCATCCACGCCGGCGCAAGCGGCTCCCGCCGCATATTGAGCCGCCTCCCACGTATAAGGATTCATCGCAGTGTCGACACTGATTGTGTTCAAACCTTCTTTAGGTGAATTTTGGGAGAGGTAGGAAATATAGTCGGCATCGTGAGCCGCCAGCATGTCCGTTACTGCCGCCATCGGAGGCGTCTTCTTATCGACGTACTGAGAGGTACCGGCAGCCAGCATAAGCTCTTCAATTTTTTCCAGGCGTCTCGGACATTCTGGATTGTTGTTTCCCATCTTATGTTTGAGAAACAATCCGTGAGTATAGAAAGCGGTGTCAGCCATGGGAATCTTCTTTTTGAGCCTTTCCTCCAATTTTAACTTTTTCTTGGGATGCATCTAAAGACTCAAAAAACAATTAGCGAGAGAGCCTTATCTCGTCAAGGCCTGAAGTAAATCATTTTGAACTTTGAATTATCAATCCGTCTCCGTTAATGATCAGGACTTAACGACGGCGGGAGTGATTAGTTTTCAATTAGAGGACATTTAGCAGGATACAGTTCCGGAACAAGCAAACAAAAGGTGTTAACTACATACCCGCTTTTAGAAGCTTTGATTGCCGATAATTGTATTTTTAGAAGAGCTAGCTGTGCGCTCAATTGGAATGTTGATCCTATAGGCTCTTCCGTCAGAAAACTAACTACTTGAGCATGCCTTCTGATTACCGATTGGAACTGGTCAACGCCATAATCCTTTCTGTATTTGAAACCCTCGAGATTTACGCGCTTTTTATAACTCGGGAGTTCTCTGACCTCATAACGAATTAGAGAGTTTTCGACATCCGTTTTGTCGCAGTTTTCCAAAATTGCCAAAGGCACATGGAAGAAGGACTCTACCATTGGGTAATTAATATAAAGTTTTCCAGCGTCAGAAGAGTCACGAAAATGTGACATCAGCTTTTGAACGCATGCCGCGTCAAAATCTCCGGTGTGAGGATCAAAATCGAAAGCTAAGAAAATATCGGAAAAATCATTGGCGCTTTTTCCTTTTAACTTTTCCTTGTCGCCTTGGCCAACCTGTTGACTGCTTCTCAAAACTGCAGTTATGTCTAAATCAGTGTATTCGCAGCCATAGCTTTCGTATTCCAAATACAGCTTCTTCAGATTCGCATTTAGTGAGACAACCTCTACTCGAGGCAGGTCAAACTTTCCAAAAAGGCGTTGTAAAAGTTTGGCTTCTGTCGGACCTTCAGATATAACTAGAACCTGTTTAGCGCTCAAATTCATGACTTAAAAATAATTTTTCAAGATTGTTACCCTCACGTATTTCACGTTCTGTTAAATCTGAAAATGGCTTTATCTTCTCATCGCGTAATAAGAAACAACAATCAGCGCGGGTATTTGCATGGGTCAATAGGTTTGTGTTGTGAGTAGTGAGGATGCATTGAACATCCAAGCTTTTTGCGAGATTAAAAATTTTCTCGGCAACTTCGTAATGATAGAAAGCATCAAATTCATCCATGAAAATAAAACTAGGCTTACTAATTCTGAGAGACTCCTGCCAATAGAACAAAACGGTAAGCGCTAAGGTACCGCTTGATGCAACAGCAAAAAATGGTAGCGCCTGCTTGTGAGCAAAATACAGGCCTTCCCGACCGTCGGGGCTTTTTGCTACTTTTAAACGCTCGTTAACGTCATGATCGTTTAAAAACTTTTCAAATTTTTCAGTGAGTCTATGGTTAATAATGAAAGAGTCCAAATGATCTGTTACAGATAACAAACCCATGAAACTATTTCCCGTGTCAACTCTCCTAAACCATAGCATTGAACCAACGAAATCCATTAATTTTCTAATCGTTGAATCTTCTGGCAATGGGGAATTGTTCGCCAAATATCTAAGGAAAGAAAGCTTTGAATCCTTATAAACAAAGTTGAGCCTTTCAAAACCAAAAGAAGAAAGATTCTCAAAGCTGTGTATGTTCTCCTTCTCATCCCAGGAGAAAACTTCTTTTCCATCAATAAGAAGCGTCTCTCCCGTTAACTCTAAAAAGGATGATTTACTGTACGAATAAACGACTTCCTTGTCATCCAATAAAAAGGTATAACTAAATTTAACGGGGTCGTTCGGATGATCTGCATTAGCGTAATAAGTATACGCATCCGTTTTTTTTACTTTATCTACTAACTGTCT
>USHK01000173.1 GCA_900554375.1 uncultured Sutterella sp. | reverse complement strand
AAATATCATCGTCGGGCGGAAAGGCCGCTGGCCTGAAGTCGATGAGGTCATCACTGCCATCGATGACGTTTTAACAAATTCCGCCAAATTCCCCGTGCGTAAGCGCGTGGATGGTTAGCGGGCGAACCGGTAAGGTTCGCGTGATAGAGTCACCCTGTGAAGCCTGCCGGTTCCTCACAATCCACTTTTTCCCGGCTAAAAGAATTCGGGAATGAACGGCTCAAATACTGTCCGGACTCGATGAGAGCGTATTTGTGAACACGCCCACGGGATTCGTACTCCTATGGGGACGAAAGTCGTTAGAATTTGGGGCGCGCCCCAAAGAAGCCGCAGCCGTAAGCCTGCGGTAGTTCACGAAACAAAAATTAATTAAAATGTACACGGTTCGAGGAGCTTTCAGGCTCCTCGATTCGTATCCGCTCAAACACCGTACTTCACAATATGTTTGCTCAATCGCTTTGGTCGTTAGCTGCAGCTGCCTTCTTTTCCATGATGGCCGCCTGCGTGAAGTACTGCAATGATGTTTTCGGACCGCTGGAACTCGTTTTCTACCGTTCCCTTTTTACAACCCTCTTTGTCTTTATCACCGTTTCTCTAAGAGGGGAAACATTAAAGACCAAGTATCCGATGCTGCATCTTCGGCGCGACGTCCTCGGTTTTGCCTCCGTAGCAATTTGGTTCTTCACGTTAGGCATGCTTCCGCTCGGGACCAACATTACGCTGACCTACTCGACCCCGCTCTTTTTAGCGTTGAATTTTATTTTGCTGGCCCTGTGGAAAAAAGAACAGCCCGAGTGGCCTTTAATCGGCGCTATTCTTCTCGGCTTTGTCGGCATAGTGGTCGTCATGCGCCCATCTTTTTTAAGCGGAGATGCGATCCCTGCCCTTCTCTGCCTCTTTGTCGCTTTCATTGATTTGTTCGGATATTGGCAAATCCGATTTTTAGGCCGCGTTCACGAACCTTCCTGGCGTGTTGTCTTCTACTACTCCCTTTTCTGTACGGTGGGCGCTCTGCTGGGGGTCCTCTTCTTTGAAGACGGCTTCCACATGCCCAATACTCGTGCCGCCATTGCAGCCCTCCTGATGTGCCTGCTCGCCACAGCAGGAATGCTTGCCAGTACTCGGGCTTGGATCGGCGGAAATATGCTGCTGGTTTCGTGCCTCGGATTTTCAGCTATCCCCTTTTCCGAGCTCATCGGCATCTTTTTCTTTAAAAATATTCCCGATACGCTCACTCTTATCGGCATGATCATCGTCGCCACGGCTGGAATGATCGCTACCGTCTACACAAAAAAAGCAGAAAAAGCGTCTTTAACCTCAAGACAAGCGAATCGTTAGTGCGCGACATTCATTGAATGTTCTCGCTTAGATATCCCGTATTTTTGCTTCTATAATTGTTAGAAAATATTTCATTAACTTCCCAAGGATCCCATATGCAAGCGATTTCACTTTGGCTCGCCGCCGCTATTGTCATTTTGACAGGCTGGGCAATCGTTAAGAAGTACCAAGTAAACATGGTACTTTTTATCGCCGGCCTGCTCCTTAACATTATTGGCGTAATGAACGGTGCGACGAACTTCCTTCCGAAAAATGCCTCTGCCACTGGTTTATTAGGCTTTGACTTCTTCGAACTCTTCCGCGCGATCTGCCGCACTCAAATTGCCGGCGTCGGTTTCATTATTCTTGTTTCCGGCGGTTTCGCACAATACATGAAAGATGTCGGCGCTTCTGATCGTTTCGTTACCGTTTGCGCCAAACCGATTACCTTATTAAAGAACCCGTACCTTATTCTCGGCTTAGTGTTCATCATCGGTCACTGCCTTGGTTTGGTTATTACGTCTGCTGCCGGTTTGGCTATGCTGTTGATCGTGACGGTTTATCCGCTGATCATCCGCGTCGGATGCTCTTCTCTTTCTGCCGCCGCCGTTGTCGCCAGCGTTCTTTGCGTCGGGTATGCACCTGCTTCCGGCGTTGCCGTGATGGCTGCCGAACTGGTTCACCTCGACCCGGTTGAATACCTGGTTTCTTACCAGTTAGTCATGGCCGCCCCGGTCGTTCTCGTCATGGCTATCACTCATGTGATTGTTCAGAGATACTTCGACAAGAAAGACGGCGTCCACGGTTACGTTGCTGACTTCGCCGAATTGGAAGCCAAGAGAAAAGAACTCGAAAAGACCCCGCTTATCTATGCCTGCATGCCGGTTCTTCCGCTGGTCCTGCTCCTCATCTTCAACAAGATGGTTTATAAGACCATTACGATGAACGTTGCGACTGCCATGTTCCTTTCTTGGTTCGTCTGCTTCCTCGTCGACCTTCTCGTCAGAAGAGAGGCCAAGAAGTCCTTCGACCTCTCCTTCTCCATGTTCAAAGGCATGGGCAGCATCCTGACAAGTACCGTCGGCCTGATCTTCGTTGCCGCCTTCTTTGCTAAAGGTCTGCAGCAGACCGGTTTGATCACCTACTTAATCGACGTTGCTAAGAACTGCGGCCTCGGCGTCACAGGCACGGGCGTTGTACTTTCTGCCATCATCGGTGTTGTTACCGTTCTTACCGGTTCCGGCGTTGCGGCATTCACAAGCTTAGCTCATGTCATCCCGGACGTTGCACAGCATCTCAACTCCAACGGTATTGCCATCATGCTGATGATGCATACTGCATCTGAAATGCTTCGTGCTCTGTCTCCGGTTGCCGGCGTCATCATTATCGTGGCAGGTTTTGCGAAAGTCAGCCCCTTCGCTGTTATCAAGAGAACTGCCATCCCCTGCGTCGTCGGCTACATCACGATGCTAATCATTGTTTCCGCCATCTTCTAGTCGGCTGAAACTCTAAAAATTAAACCCGCAGATTTCAAAAGTCTGCGGGTTTGTTTTTCTCGGCTGAGCCAAGAGACTAAAACCGAAAGATCGGCGATTAGCTTCTGAGAACGCGAGTAATGAAAGCCTGAACAGCGTCACGAGCCTGCGGAAGGTTCATCAGCGTATGAGGCGCGCCGGGAAGAAGAACAATTTCAGCATTCGGATTGTTGGCAAGAACTTTTCCTGCGTAGCCGAGGGCCTCAGGATTGTCTAAGTAGCTGTTTGACCGGCTGAAGAACTTATCGGTAGCACTCATCACATTCAGGACCGGAAGGTTGTCGGGAATATGAGTGTTGTGGCTTTCAACGTGATAGTTGTCTTCGCAGGACCAAGAGAAAATCATACGGCCTTTTTCCTGTACCATTTTTTCGTCCGCTTGATAACGAGCTGCGGTCACACCTCCTTCACTGGTTCCGGCGATGATCGCACGTCCGTCAAACCAGGGAGCGTGTTTGATTTCCATCATGGCTAAGGCAAGTTCCTGGGAACGCATCTTATGGATGATCTCATAGTCGGCTGCCGGAACTGGAGAAGAATAAGTCAGACGGTCTGCTGTCTGCATTGAATCAGGAACGACGACCGCCACTCTTAGAGCATCAGCCAGCCAATGAGCAAAAATCTTAATCTGAGGATTGACACCGGAGCTGCCGTGACAGAAAACCACTGTGGGATGTGCTTTTGTTTCTCCTTTAAATTCTTCTACAGTTCCGATTTTCGGAGCATTGCCGTCATTCGGCAAAACAACGTAAGCATTCAGCCAAGTTGCGGCCAATGTCTCGGGAGTGTGCGCACGAACAGTGCCTTGAAGGGAGCCGGTATATTCAATTGCCATAGGGAACCTCTGAGGTTGATGATTTTATTAACGTTATTTTAGAACTCGAGGCACTGAACGATTCACCTAGCACCGAACAAAACCGTTCAGAATGCTAGATTCTTTTCAACGGCTGAGCTCTCATTTATTTAACAAGCCAATTTCCTTCAGCCATTTTGAAACAGCAGGCGTCTCATCATCAATTGTTCCGAAAATCGTGAAATGCGGAAGAAGCTTATTGCCTTTCAACAAGACTTCAAAGCCTTCGCGCGTATGCATAGTTCCGCCGCCACCGTCTGTATTATAAGTAGCGATGGTTTTACCACGCATCGGATGAGCTTTAATCCATGACTGAAGCGGCATTGCAACATGGTGCCACCAGGCTGTCTCTTATACACATCTCCGAGCCCACGAGACGCTCATGAATCTCGTA
>USHK01000172.1 GCA_900554375.1 uncultured Sutterella sp. | reverse complement strand
TAAGGAGTCGTCGGCAGCGTCAGATGTGTATAAGAGACAGCCATCATGGCTTTTGCTAAATCAACAGGCCGAATGTTTTGAGATAAAAGAACGTCCTCAACGATTAAGCCGGGATGGCTCGGTTTGAATTTACTCATCTGTGATTTTCCTAAAAGAAAACATCTCCGTCTTCAAACATAAATCGCTCAGGAAGGAATAATAAATGAACAAAGAATTATTGGATAAAAAACTCTCCGTCTTACTTGACCAAGACGTCCAAAAAGAAATGGAACTTCGGGCCCGTATGGGACTGAAGCTTCGTCCGGAACTAAAGTTTTACGGTATCTGCTCAAGCTCGAAAAATGAGCCCAAAAACGCTGAGAATCTGCCTCACTATCTTTTTGTCACTACCGATGAAAAGAAAGCGAATAAGGCTCGAGAAATCATCTCTGATGCACTTCAAAGCCGCAATCAATCGGAGAAAGAGCATCCGAAATTTGACATTCTTTTTGAAATCCAGGAGAGCAAACTTCTGCTGCTCTCGCCAGAGAAGGCAGAAAGTTTTGAGGCTTTTAAAAATGAATTTCAAAAAACTAACGACCTCTTAAGTGTAGAGGCCGAAAAACGTCTTTCTGTTTTAAACAAAGGAATTTTGAACTCCGCCGTAAAAAAGGCGGGAGCCAAAAACAAAAACACAGAGCTTCTGAAGAAGTTCAAAGATCAGCTGATCAACAGGCTTTACCAGGCCCAAGTTCACGGCAAAGAGGTTCGCGTGAAGGTGTACGACAAAAACGCGCCTTCACAGGAACCGGTTGTCATGCAAAGTCAGCAGCAAGACAGAACTCGGGAGAGATAAAACCTATGGCAAATCTCACAGAACTGTCCAGAAAAGAAGACAGCGTCATCTTACTCGAGCTTTTAGAGCCCTTCAAAGAACTTTTGACGGATGATGAAATCACGGAAATTGCGGTGAATCGCCCGGGTCAAATTTACTTTGAAAAACGAGGCCATTGGATTAAGAAAGACGCTCCGGAATTAACATTTAAAACCTTGAAGCAAATCGGGGTCGCAGCCGCTGTTTTTTCCGGCGCAAATCAGGAATACAGCACTTCTTCCCCTATTCTTTCCGCCGTCCTTCCGGGAGGAGAAAGAGCTCAATTCGTTCTACCTCCGGCCTGCCAGGAGGGCACCATCAGTGTCACCATCAGAAAGCCGTCTTTCCAAGTACGATCGTTGGACGATTACGCTCATTCAGGTTTCTTCGATTGCGTGCGGCCTCTTAACTCTGTCAATAAAGAGGATCTAAAGCTATGGGAGCTTTATAGCCGGATTCATGACGCGGAAAACGGAGTTCAAAAGAAACGCAACTTCATTGAAGCTTGCGTTAAGGCACGAAAAACGCTCGTCATTGCCGGAGAAACCGGCAGCGGCAAAACCACCTTCATGAAGGCTTTGATGCAAAGCATCCCCTTTGAAGAGCGCATCATCACAATTGAAGACGTTCCGGAGCTCGTGTACGGATTGCCCAACCACGATAACAAAGTTTGTCTTTTCTACGCTTCCGAAGTCAAGACCGGCTCAACGGTCAAACCCAACGACTTGATGAGATCCTGCCTTCGAATGAAGCCGGACAGAATACTGCTGGCTGAATTGAGGGGTTCGGAAACGTACGACTTCCTAAATGTTTGTCTCTCCGGGCACGGAGGTTCAATTACGAGCTGCCATGCCGGCAGTTGTAAAGGCGTTTTTGAATATCTGACGTTAAAAGTTCAACAGTCAGAAGAGGCCAAAACCATGACGCCCGAAAGAATCAACACGCTTCTGCACTTAGTCATTGATGTTGTGATCCATGTTCACAACAGCCGGGACAAAGGTCGTCATATCACTGAGATTTGGTTTAACGACAAATATAAACCGAATAGTCCTAAAGGGCTTAACCTTCTCGGAGAAACAAGATGAGAGCCAAACGGCAGTACCTGAAAATCGCGGGATGGATATTGCTAATTTGCGGACTGACCTCTTGGTTTGCCGGTCTGATCTTGTTTTTGCTTTTTAATTTACCGCTCACGAGTTGCTTCCCGTGGACCATTTGGCAGTACTACGCAATTTACGGAAACAGTAAAGACACTTTTTATCGCCTGATTGTGACGGTCTGCACATTCGGCCCGTGGTTTATTACCGGATACTTTGTCTTGGACAGAGTCCTCCACTATAAGAAAAGAAAGCTGCACGGCAACGCTAAATTTGCCACAACCGATGAAATTGAAGAAGCCGGTCTTTTCCCGAAATCCGACAAACTCGACAAAACCATCCTTTTAGGAAAGTACAAAGGGAAGTATCTCTGCTACGGCGGTTATCAATTCGTACTGTTGGCTGCCCCGACGAGATCCGGTAAAGGCGTAGGGGTTGTGATTCCGAATTGTCTCAACTATTCGGACTCTCTTGTCGTCCTTGACATTAAGCTTGAAAACTATCGCATCACTTCCGGTTTCAGGAAAGCGTGCGGTCAGGATGTTTACCTTTTTGCGCCCTACGATACTCAGGGAAGAACGTGTCGCTACAACCCGTTAAGTTACATCAGCAAAGACAAAGCGTTTCAGATCAGCGATATTGACAGCATATCCGCTGCACTCTTCTCGACAAAAGTCGGATCGGATGAATTCTGGTCTGATCAAGCCAAAGATATGTTTCGAGGCCTTTGTCTGTTTGTCTTAGAACAACCGGAACTGCCTCACACTTTAGGCGAAATGTTCCGGCAGGCCAGCGGCAAAGGTAAGCCTCTCAAAGACCATCTTCAACAAACTGTTGAGGCAAAACAAAAAGAGGGGAAACCCTTTTCAAGTGCATGCATTGACTGTTTAAACCGAGTGATCACGATGCCGGATAACACTTTCGGGTCGGTAGTCGCCACTTTTAACTCAAAAATGAAGATGTTTCAAAACGTCCTTGTGGATATGGCCACAAGTGACAATGATTTTGATCTTCGCGATGTCAGAAAAAAGAAGATGACGATTTACTTTGGCATCACGCCAAACAAACTGGCAGATGCTGCCGGACTTGTGAATCTTTTCTTTGATCAATTAATCAACTTAAATGTCAACGAATTGCCGGAGGACAACCCTAAAGAGCTCAAGTATCAGTGCCTGATGATCATGGACGAATTTACTTCTATCGGCAAAGTCGAGATCATTAACAAGTCCGTGAGCTTCCAGGCGGGCTACAACATGCGGCTGCTGACGATCATTCAAAACAAGTCACAGCTTGAACAGTGTTACGGCAAAGACGGAGCAGTAACCCTATTGAGCAACCATGCCGTGCAAATCATCTACCAGCCTTCTACCGCCACACCGAACGACGCTAAAGAATACTCTGACATGATCGGCTATGAGACCGTGAGAAACGGCTCCAAGTCCATCAGCTACAACTCTACCAGCGAATCGTTTTCCGATCAAAAAAGAGCCCTGATCTTGCCGCAGGAACTAAGAGAACTTGGGGATAAAAAAGAAATTGTTTGCACGGATAAATGCCGTCCTTTCAAATGCGAAAAAATTAAGTATTACCTAGATCCTGAATTTGTCAGACGCGGCTGGGGAAAAGAACTCGGACTTAAAGGGGTCTACCCTCCTGCTTCCACTCCGAAATACGACTTAGATGAATTTATTGCAAAGATTGAAAAACGCACGCGTTTTGCGACCGAAGAAGATTTCACAGACAACAAGGAACCAAGTTTAGTCGGACAAGAAGAGTTTCCGGAAACCGATCCGAACCTGTCTGAAGAGATGATGGATATGTTTGTCGAAGAACAGATTTCATATCTTTATTCAAAGGTCATTACTGAAACGGATTCCGGTACAGAAAACCGAAAACAAGCTGCCAATGAAGCGGTTGAAGAGGTTTTCGACGATTTATTCGGTGACCCCGAGGATGCCCCGGAAGAAAAAACCGGTATGGAAAAGGAAAACGCCGAGATTAAAGACAAATTTTCTTCCGAACAAAACCAACAACATACTCAACAGGAAACACAGTCGGCAGAAAAGACCGACGAAGCAATAGAAAAGCTTTCCGGGCTCGATCTAAGTTCGATCAATTTAAACAACATCCTGTCTCTTATACACATCTGACGCTGCCGACGAC